>JAEKKE010000292.1 GCA_019510535.1 Acidobacteriota bacterium | reverse complement strand
GCGAGCACACACACTAGAGACAACAGTACTGCAGGAAGCAGCGAAAACACTCTCCGCATCATTCGTCGTGGTATCCATTCCGGCCTGGGTAGTTCTGGTGAAGAAACTACCGGGTATTTGGTGGCTCTCCAACCAAAGTGACGATTGCGGCTTAAGTCTCCATGAAGGTAAGGGCGGCGCCAGCATTACAGGAACGTAAACAAAAGAGCCACCTCCCAAACGCGGTTCTTTGTTCTTATCAGTACTCTCTATTTTATTGCTGCCCTGCAATGGCTTCCACTTCACGCCATTCCGCATCGCTCAGTTGCACGTCTGCAGCTTTCATATTCTCTTCCAGGTGCTGGATAGAACTTGTTCCGGGAATTGGCAGGATGACCGGCGAGCGGTGCAGCAGCCATGCGATCGAAAGCTGCGAGAGCGTAACGCCGTGGCGCTGCGCAAAGACATCGAGTTTGCCTCCCGGCTGAGTCAGCTTGCCGGCTGCCACCGGGAACCACGGAATAAAAGCCAGGCCTTCGTTGTGGCAATACTCCAGCACCGCTTCACTTTTGCGGTCGGCGATGTTGTAGAGATTCTGCACGCTGACGATCTCAATGACCTTGCGCGCCAGCTTAATCTGCTCGACCGAAACCTCGCTCAGGCCAACATGGCGAATCTTTCCCTGCTCCTGCAGCTTCTTGATAGCGCCCAGCGACTCCTCTACTGGGACTTTGGGATCGATGCGATGGAGTTGCCACAGATCGATCTGCTGCAGCTTAAGACGCCGCAGGCTCAGCTCGACCTGCTGGATCAGGTACTCCGGCCGTCCAAGCGGTACCCAGATATCCGGTCCCGTCCGGGCAAGCCCGGATTTGGTCGCGATTACGACGCCCGGCTTGTACGGAGCCAGGGCCTGGCCGATAAGCTCCTCGCTAATGGTGGGCCCATAGCTGTCAGCCGTGTCGATAAAATTCACGCCCAGCTCCACCGCCCGGCGCAACACCGCCTTCATTGCCTCAGGGTCGGCTGGCTCTCCCCACACGCCCTTGCCCACAATGCGCATTGCGCCGTAACCCAAGCGGGTAATTTCCAGGTCTCCGCCCAGGCGGAAGGTCTTCGCAATCGATGCCATATCTGTCTTCCTCGTTCCGCTTAGATGTCGCGCATATTCAACAGGATTCGAGGAGATATAAACGTTTCTAGAGCATTTTTCCTGTTGCTGGGTATCCCGAGAGGAGCGTGCAGCGGCGTTTTCATTGCGGAAAACGCCCATAGACGCACAAGCCCTGCACTACACCTACAGGAAAAATGCTCTACCCGCCCAATGCGCAGAAAAATTGAGCGAATCAGCCTTCCGCAATCGATTGACTTCTCTATCGATACGTTGAGCAAGTATCATGTGGGGCAATCCCACTTACGCAGGAGTTCGTCGGCGAAATGATCCAGAAGAAGTCTGCAGGTTTGTCTTTCCTTACCCGCCTTGTACCTACCGGTCGTCTCTTCTTCCTCGCAGGCGCTGCCTGTACCGCCGCGGTGACACTTCTTACGGTCACTCATATGGGACGTGTAGATGCCCAGCAAGCCAAGCCCAAAACTCCTGGCAACGACTGGATTCAGCTCTTCAATGGAAAAGACCTTACCGGCTGGGTTCCCGTCGGCGCTGAGAGCTGGACGGTGGAAGATGACGGTGTGCTGCACGGCAAGGGCCTGACGAAGGCCTATGGCTACCTGGAGACCGACAAGGACTACAAAGACTTCCAGCTTTCGCTGCGTTTCAAGTGCGTCGGCGACGGCAACAGCGGCGTCTTCTTCCATACCGGTTTCAAACCTAACTCCGTCGATACGACGCAGGGCATGCAGTTTGAGATCGACTGCACCATGATGCACCACACCGCCGGCGTCTACGCTGAAGATGGCCGCGGATGGGTCGTCTGGCCTGCACCTGAGAACGAAGGTGTCGTCCGCCACGGCGAGTGGAACGATTATCTGGTCGAGGTGGTTGGCAATCGCTACCGGTCGCGTCTGAACGGTGTGCCGATGGTGGACTTCACTGATCCTAAGCCCGGCGCTCCCGATGGCCGTATCGCGCTCCAGTTACACGCCGGCGGCGAAGGCAACATGCAGTTCAAAGATATCTGGATCCGCGATCTATCGAAACGCTGATCACCGACGTATATATCTCAGCTTGCCTGAAGCCGTTCGCTTCAGCCTGCATCGCTTCAACCTTGCACCGTCTTAACCTCGCACCTAGGACCTCTTCATGCCTGAAAACAACAGGAACCGTAGTTCGTCACGGGGATCACGCTCTACAGTGTGGCGCAGCACATTGAGACGTCGAAATTCAACGAAGCGCCAATGCGGCCGGTCGATCCACCTCAGGTCGTCGCTGCAGGCAAGGCGTTGTACGAAAAGCATTGTGAGAGCTGCCATAGCGCGGATCTACGCGGTAAGGAGAACGTCGGACCCAATATCCTTCGTTCTCAGGACGCTCTTGTGGATATGCACGGTGAGTCTCTTGACCCTATTATCCGTGGCGAAAAGTCAGGACTCACAAATCACCGCATCCTGACAGAGAAGGACGATGTCGCTGCGGTCGCAGCCTATGTCCGCAGCATCCTGAGCGAGATCGGCAGCCAGGGACGCGCGCCGGGGGATGCTCTGCGGTCGCCAAATATTCTTGTCGGCGACGCTGCCAGCGGCCAGCATTACTTTGAAGCAAAGTGCACACGCTGCCACGCTGCCGAGGGCGATATGAAGGGCATCGGCAAGAAGATCACCAGCCCGAAGACGCTGCAATCGGCATGGATACGCGGCAATCACTTCGGAGTGCCGGTTCCAGTGATCACTGCCACAGTGCAAGAACCGGGCAAACCTGCCGTTGAAGGTACAGCGATTCACGTCGACGACTTCCTGGTGACGGTGAAGCTACAGGACGGCACGCTGCAAACCGTCCGCCGGACGCCGCAGACCAAAGTCGAGGTGCATGATCCATTGGAGGCTCATCGCAATCTGCTTCCGACGTACACCGACAAAGATATTCACGACGTAACCGCATACCTGGTGACACTCAAGTGATGAAGCTTCGGATCTTCTCGTTTACTGCGGCGCTCCTGCTCGGCCCTCTATCGCATGCACAAGCCGTCTCGCATGAGGACCTGATGCGTCCGCTCAAGGACTCATGGCTCACCTATAACGGTGACTACACCTCGAAGCGCTATAGCTCGCTGACTGACGTAAATCGCAAGACAGTGAAAAACCTCGGCCTTGCCTGGATCGCCAAGATGGTGCCTGGGAATGAGCCGGCGCCATTGACCGGCTACAGCCGCGTCAACGCACCGGTCATTGTGGGAGGAGAAGGTACAGAGCAGCGCAGCACGCGCGGTGGATCGATTAAGGGCACCTTCCTGGAGAACAATGGAGTGCTCTATGTCACCATGCCCGACAATGTCTGGGCTGTAGATGCACGCAGCGGCGAAGTGCTTTGGCACTACTTCTGGAAGACGCGCGGCGGCACACACATCGGTAATCGCGGTGTTGGCCTGTGGCATGACTACGTCTTCTTCGAGACGCCGGACAACTATCTCGTCTCTCTTGAAGCCAAGACCGGAAAAGAACGCTGGCATCGCAAGTTTGCAAACGTCGAAGGCGGCTACTTCTCCACTCCTGCGCCTACAATCATCAAGAACCATGTGCTCACAGGTGTGGGCAATGACATCGATGCACCCATGTTCCTGAAGTCATACGATCCCGAGACCGGCGATCTGCAATGGACGTGGTATGTGACACCCCAGAACCCGGGCGATCCCGGACTCGATACATGGAAGAACCTCGACGCTGCGCGTCATGGCGGTGGCGGGACATGGGTCGCCGGAGCCTACGATCCGGAGACCAATTTCTACATCCTCGGAACCGGTAATCCCACGCCTTCCTGGCAGACCGGTCTTCGCGGAGATGGCGATAACCTCTACACTTGCTCGTTGGTTGCCCTGGATGTCGATACCGGCAAGCTGAAGTGGAACTACTCCACCTCGCCGCATGATACGCACGACTACGACTCCGCACAGGTTCCGGTGCTGGTGGATGGTAAGTTCAAGGGACGCCAGCGCAAGCTGGTGATGACTGCTTCCCGTAACGGCTACTTCTTCGTACTCGATCGCGTGACCGGAGAGCATCTGCTGACCAGCAAGTTGAGCGATGCAACAAACTGGGCTGAAGGCTACACCGAGAAGGGCGGCCCGAAGACAAATCCCGCTAAGGACGCCTCGATTGGCGGAGCACTGATCTCGCCTGCCTCAGGGGGCACGGTCAACTGGCAACCGCCGGCCTTCTCGCCGCAGACAGGTCTTTTCTACCAGTACCACGTCGATAGCTACTCGATGGCCTATCTCACTGATCCTGATCCTCGTGGCGCGATGGGCCTCGGTGGTAAGGAAGAGGTTGCCATGGGAACTACCGGTAGCTACGTGCTTGGTATCGACTACAAGACTGGCCAGCCACGCTGGCGCCGCAAGCTCTATGGCACGGGCTTTGGCGGCGGCGGTCTGCTGGCTACCGCCGGAGGTCTTGTCTTCACCGGCGACGGCTCGGGAAGCCTGGTCGCCTTTGATGCAGCCAATGGCAATCCCTTATGGAGCACACGCATCGGCTCCGTATCTAACGCTCCGCAAACGTTCGAGCTCGACGGACATCAGTACGTTATCTCCGCGGTAGGAGACACGGTGTATGCGTTCGAACTGAAGTAGACCGTTGCATGAAACGAAGAAGGCGCGCCTAATCTGGGCGCGCCTTCTTATTTGTGAACCATTCGCTACAGCGCGGCCATAACCTCATGATAGAGATACTTTGCGCCTTCGATGCCATCCCATGGACCGTCTTCATACTCCAGGGCAAAGACACCGATGTAATTGTTGTTCAGCATAATGCGCACGTTCCGCTGCACATCGGGTTGTCCCCACCGGTCCCAGAACTTCGCATGGCAGGTCGTGTGCGCATAAGGCGCCAGATCTTCCAGTGCGTGATAGAGCAGATACTTATGCTCCCAGTTGCAGAAGTCCGGTGAGGCCTCGCAGTAGGGACTGTTGACCTCTTCGATGATGGTCCGGATATTGATTGGATTGGCGGTAAGCCCCCAGTGGTTCTCAAGCGTTACCTTCACACCAACCTGTGCGCCATACTCGGCCATCTCCTTGAATGACTCGATGCACTTGTCCATGTACTTTTCGAGGTCAGGATTCTTAGGGTAGCTGGTCTCATTCGGCTGCGGTGACGGAGCGATGCGGGGGCCTCCGCTGTTGACGCGCATACTCTTAGCGCCCAGAATCGCCGCTCCGTCCAGCCACTTCTTCGCTACGTCGATTCCTGCGCGGCGCTTGCTTTCATCCAGATCGCAGATGTCGCGCGGAGCGTTGTTGGAGATGTGATGACAGGCAACGCCTTCTGCATGTTGCTTCGCAGCCATCTTTTCGAGCCACCTCTTGCCGTTGTCGCTCGCCGGGTTGAACTCGGTAATCTGGCGAGGCTTCCCGTCATAACCGGTGATGGTCATCGGCTCGTACTGGCTTTGATCGTCCACATCGCCGAAGAGACTGGACCAGATATCCATCTTCGTTACGCCGGGAAAGGTCGCCTTGGTGAATGCCGGGAAGTCCAGCAGCGTAATCTCGCCGTATTTCTTCTTCATATCGGCAACGGTCTTTTTGTCGCCGACATTGCCACGGTTCTTGAAGATCCAGCGGATGGGATAGCTGTTGGAGGCGATGCGCGCAACCTTCTCTTTATCGGTAAGCTCGCGCTTCACACCGGCATGTGTGAGGGACTCTGGAGTCGTAGCCTGTTGTGCATCGAGTGCTGATGGAGCAAGCAAACCGGCGGCCAGCCCCGTGCCTGCACCGCGAAGGAAGCTGCGGCGGTTGTACTGCTTCGTGAAGCCAGATGCCGTGTTGCTCATCGTTCCAATCTCCTTCAAGCAAACTCCTGTGGTGCTCCGTTACTCAGAGGGCCTGTTTCCAATCCTTCAACCGCTGCACAGCAAGCCGGATATCCGCATTCCGCTGCGCTGCATCGGGCTCCTCGCGCGCAATCGTGAGCAGGCCGGTGTAGTGGATCTGCTTCAGGAGCTTGAGAAATCCAGGAAAGTCGACTTCGCCTTCACCCAGCGCTACTTCGTTTCCGAGTTGGCCAGGGCCTGCCGGAGAACGGCCGTCCTTGCAATGCACGGAGAGGACATGATCCTTCAGAAGGGCAAGCGCCTCCAGCGGATCGCCGGAACCGTAGAGCACCATGTTGGCTGGATCGAAGTTCACCTTGATGTTTGGCCGTTGCACATCACCCAGGAAACGCAGAAGCGTCTGGGCGCTCTCCTGGCCGGTCTCGAGCACAAAATTCTGGCCGTTGGCGGCGCAGATGTCGCAGAGTTCCCGGGCAATACCGAGCAGTTCTTGATAAAGGGGCGCGGATGCATCTTCAGGGATAAAGCCGATGTGGCAAGAGAGAGCCTTCAATCCAAGCTGCGCTGCGAAGTCAGAGACTTGACGCGTGCGTTCGATGCGCTCAGCGGCATAGCCCGGAGCCGTGAATCCCACCGTCTGGTGCACACGCTCCAGATCGGCATAGTCTTCTCCTGCGTATGCAGCGACGGCACTGGAGAAGTAGACCTCTCCGCTTGCCAGGGCTTCTTTCCAGCCGGCAAGCGCTGCTGTTGTATCCAGACTGGGCGGCACACCGAGCTGTCCAGCGCTTAGTCCGAACTCCTTCAACGTGGCAAGGTGAACTGCCGGTTCCTTCTCTGCCCAGAAAACAAGCCCTAACTGCATGGGTGTTACTGCCATTGCATCTCTCTTCCCTGCTCCTCGCGGGAGCGTTTTACAAGTTCAGACAGACGCACCACGCGGGCGGAGTCCGCCGGAGGACAGCGGAGGGGATCCACACCGCGCGTTGCGCAATCGACAAAATAAGCAATCTCATCGGCGTAGGCGTCATGCTCAGGGATAGAGACGTCTTCCGCGACACCGCCATGCAACTGCCTGAGTACGCTACCGTCATAATGCAGCTCGCTCTCTGTGGCGCTTACCTGAAAGCTGGCCGAGAACGGCGCCTCCGGCGCTAACCAGCCTCCGGTGACATGTACCTTGAGGTCGTTCGGATAGCTCAGCGTGATCTCCGCGGTATCGACGTCACCGATGCTGACAGCAGAGACAGAGGCAGGAGTTCCAAACCACAGCAGCACCTGATCGAGATCGTGGCTCAACAGATCGAGAATCGCTCCGCCGCTGCGAGCCTCGTCTGAGAGCCATGTGCTCCACTGCGGAAATCCGGTGCTGCGCTGCAGCCGGCAGGAACGAATGTTATTCGCTCCCAAGCTCCGCACATACT
>JAEKKE010000291.1 GCA_019510535.1 Acidobacteriota bacterium | reverse complement strand
GATATTTTTTCCCGAAGCCTCCGGCTGAGATCTATGCCGCAGGCGAGCAAGCGCATATTCCACTGCTCGCCGGATGGAATGCCGATGAGGCTCGTGGAGGAGTAGTCGGTGGAAACAATCGCTTCAGCGCCGAAGGTTTTGCTGCACAGGCGAATCGTGATTTCCCGACACAGGCTGCGGAGTTCCTGAAGCTCTACAGCACGGCGACTCCCGAAGAGGCGGTGGCGTCCGCCTCTGACTATGCCGGCGACCGCTTCATCGCCTACTCCACATGGAAGTGGCTGGAGGCGCACACGTCTACCGGAACGAAGCCGGTCTATCGCTATAAGTTTGCTCTCCCGAATCCGGGGGACCGCTATCACACGCCCGCTGTGGGTGCGTTTCACTCCGACGACATTGAATATGTCTTCGGAACACTCGACTCCCGCTTGGAGGTCGTAGTGCGCCCTGAGGATCGCAAGCTCTCCGACCAGATGCAGGAGTACTGGACAAACTTTGCACGTACCGGCGACCCCAACGGAGCAGGATTGCCGAAGTGGCCTGTCTATGGCCCGAGTCAATGGCAGATGATGGTGCTGGATAAGAACTCAGCAGCGAAAGTCGATTCGCATCGCGACAGGTATTTGTTCCTGGACAGCGCCTGGCAAAAACCGGCGACTGCGTCGGTCAAACCTTAATTGTAGAGTGGTTGTAGCAGGTAAGGAATGGTGGGCAGAGAGGGACTCGAACCCCCGACATCCTGCTTGTAAGGCAGGCGCTCTAACCAACTGAGCTATCCGCCCATTCCTCTACAAGTCTATCGCCGTTGCGAGCGCAAATTTGTCCAGACGAGGCGGAGGTCGAAGGCTGTGGCGGGTCCACAGTAGAGGCCGACAACGAAGTATGGGCGAATTTGCGCCGCAACCCGGAGGGCCGGGGCAGATTTTCTTCACCCCAGCCAGCAAAGCTGACTGGGGACCCCGATTCCCGATCTCTTCGTCACTCGTCGTTCCAGTAGGCCAGCTACAGTTCTCTCCTCACTCCTCGATCTCGTAAAAATCTGCTCCCGGCGCTGACGGCACGAGTTGGATGACACGCCCTAAGCACTCCAGCTAAGATGCTGAGAACGTAACGCACGGACCCAAGCTTGCAACGATTCCGCCTTACACGTCACCAGAGCGCTTCGAACAAGACACCGCGGCAGATCAACCTATCGCTGGTCTTCAATCTTGTCCGCACGCGCCAGCCCGTCTCCAGAGCGGAACTCTCACGTCTCTCCGGCCTGCAGCGTAGTACGGTCTCGCTGATCGTAGAAGAACTGATCTCGGGTGGATGGATTATTGAAGGCGAAGTCGGCCGCCTGCCTCGTGGGCGACGTCCAACCTTCCTGCAGGTGAACGACAAACGCGCTGTCCTTGCACTTGATATTCATCCGGCACAGACAACGCTCGGCATCGTCGATCTTGGCGGTCGCGTGATCTCGCAGAGTATCGTCCCCCTCCCCGATAACTCCAAGCTGGCGATGAACGCCATCATTAAGGCAGTTCGCAGAATGGTGGACACCCATCCGGAACGCGCTCTGGATGGCATCGGCATCTGTGTCCCGGGCCGTGCCGACCTTGATCAACAGAAGCTCATCTTTGCTCCTAACCTTCATTGGCCCGTCCTGGCCGTCAAGCAACGCATCGAGCGAGCCACGGGGCTACGCGTTGAGATGGACAACGTCGCCAACGCCTGCGCCCTCTCCGAGGTCTGGTTTGGAGAGAGCGATGGGATGCATGATCTTGTCGTCGTGAATGTCGCTGAGGGAATCGGTACAGGTATCTTCGCCAATGGTCAGCTTCTTCGTGGTGAGGCTGGTATGGCCGGCGAGTTCGGCCACGTGCAGATGGAAGAGGGCGGGCCGGCCTGTGCCTGCGGTAGTCATGGCTGCTGGCCGTAGCTGCCCTCCAGACGATGGGCCGTTGTCTCGGCAAAGGTCTGCGCATGATCGCCTCAGGCCTTGCGCCGAGCGAGATCGTCATCGTCGGTGATATCACCACGGTCTGGCAGCTGATCTCACCAGCGGTCGAAGAAGAGATGCGCCGGAATGCCTTCCATAGCGGTCCCAGGCTTCGTCCTGCATTTGAGGGAAGTCTGGCACGACTGCGAAGCGCGGTGGCTCTCGTAATGAATGACCGGGCGCTATAGCTTAGCGTGCTTATTTGACGGTTACGGCTCCATCGACATCCACAACCAGCGTTCCCTGTTCGATCAGCATGGAGTGAATCTTCAGCTTCTCCAGCGCCAGCAGATATCCGGTTGAAGTGCCTGACTTCGTGAGCGCCTGACGCAACAGATCCGCGGCATTCACCTTCATGTTCTGCGGCAGCTTGCGGCTGAGGAAGGGAACCAGAAGAAAGCCCAGCTCCTTCGACGTGCTTAGCTGGTCGATGTGGGTATCGCGGAAACCAATGGTCTCACCTTCTGCCTCCGGCAGCATGGATACATCGGCATCCGTCGTCAATCCCACCCCGATACACGCGCCGCGTAACCCAGCGCCTACGCGGGATCTTGTGTGGACACTGACGATGATGCGGTCATCTTTGAAGCTGACGTGGGGCTTTTCGGCGTAGACGTAACAGGCTGAAGCCCCATCGCCGCGCAGATAATAGCGGCCGTCGGGTGTATTGAATAACTGCTGTTTCAGGGTGCGCTCCAATGCATCGGCTGAGATCTTCAGCTCAATGGCATGAGCGCTCGCCGCCATTGCCAGAAGGAAGAGAACAACGATCCGTCGCTTCACTCTTCCAGACTAGAGCATTTCCCCTGTTGCTGGGGCTATCGAAACGGGCGTGCAGCGGCGTTATTTCGACCCGAGCGTCGACAACATGCTGTCGGAAATCGGGGCCGGGTTCTCCCGGTGAGGTCCAAGACCTAGCTTGATCAGGGCGCGGGAGTCCGGTACCAGCTTGGTCTGCCAGCCGTTGTCAGATTGCAGCTTCTGCATTGCGGCTTCCGTCGAGGAATCCCAGTGGCCGCTCGGGTCGCCGTTCAGGTAACCCGCCTTGATCAGCGCCTGTTGGATTTCGGTAGCGCGGCTATCAGCAATGCCGCGCTGGCCAGGCTTGAACGTGGTGTGACGTACCGTTGCCGGTTTGTTTGATTTCTTCTGGACACGTGGAGCCGTTGGACCCCGCCGCGAACGCATCATCGCGTGGGATGGAACAGCGGTCAAGACTGCAAGCGCAACGATAAATGAGACTTGGGAAATACGCATCATTCCAACACCTGCAAACGCCTCGTATCAGGCGTTTTTCAATTCTGTCTGACCTTGATTTGCTTTCAAGGTTACTGACAAAGTAAACCCTCGGCAACAGAAAAAGAAGCGGCGCAAAGGGCAGATTTCCCATTTTGCGCCGCTGTGTTCTGCGAGTGGATTGCAGGGCTACGGCAGGGTACCGCCCACGTAATTGTTGCCGCCAGTCGGAGAGTTCGGTGTGCGAACCAGGAAGGCCACATCATCGCCGGACTTCAGGCTCTTGATGGCTGCCTGGAAGCTGGCCATGTCGGTCACCGGCTTGCGGTTAATCTCAACGATTATCTGTCCACGACCTAACCCGATCTCGTCTGCAAACGATCCCGGCTTCAGGGCGGAAACAACAACTCCGCCTTTGATGCCCAGCTTGGTTGCCACGTTGTTCGGCAGAGCACTGACGGTCAGGCCCAGCTTATCGGCAGACACATCAGAAGATTGCGCCTCCTGTGAGTCGTCCTGCCCATTGCCATTGAGATCGGCGAAGATCTTCGCGCGGTCGCCGATGGAGACCGTTGTCGAGGCCGCCTTTCCATCACGCAGATAGCCCAGCTTGACTGTCGATCCCGGGCGGCGGGCTGCGATGTCGTTCACCAGATCATCGCCGTCCTTGATCTTGCGGCCGTCGATCGACTCGATTACGTCACCCGGCTGCAGTCCGGCCTTCTCCGCCGGTCCACCCTTGCTGACCGTGCTGACGATGACGCCAGAACCGTACATGCGGGCGACTGCCGAAGGGATGTTCGACTGGAAGCTGATTCCGATCGATCCACGGGTCACCTTATGTTCCGGTCCGATGAGCATGTTGTAGACATTGACCACGGTGTTCGCCGGCATGGCGAAGCCGACACCCTGGGAACCCATCGACTGCGTGTAGATCGCCGTGTTAATACCGACGACAGCGCCCGTCATATCCACCAGCGGACCACCGGAGTTACCCGGGTTGATGGCCGCATCGGTCTGAATGAAGCGCTGGAACTGATTTTGCGCAAAACCGCTCTGCGAGGGTTCGTTAATCTGACGGCCCTTTGCGGAGATGATACCGGCCGATACCGTCTGCGACAGACCGAACGGGCTGCCGATCGCCAGCACCCAGTCGCCGACCTGTGCACCTTCGCTGTTTCCGAGTTTGATAGTCGGAAGGGGAGTCGCAGAGTCGATCTTGATAACCGCGATATCGGTGTCCTTATCCGTGCCAATCACCTTGGCCGGACGTCCAGTCTCGCTCTCTGAATCCGTCGACAGCTTTACATAAATCTTGTCGGCTTTCTCCACCACGTGATTGTTGGTGATGATGTAGCCCTTTGAATCGACGATGAAGCCGGATCCCAGAGCTCTGCGTTCGCCGCCCGCGCCATCATCATCCTCGTCATCACCGCCGCCAGGATTTCCGCCGAAGAACCGGTTAAAGAAGTCCTGCATATCCTGCTGATCCTGACTGCCATTACCGCTACCGCGACGGCGGCGCTGGGCAGCCTGCTTGGGCAGGCTCTCGGTGTTGATATTGACCACCGCGGGTCCAACCATCTTGGCAATCTTTGCAAAGCCGTTGCCCAAGCTCTGGGGCTCAGGAATACGCAGAGGTGTCGCGTCGGAGGACTCCTGCGCTTCCTTGCCATGAACCTTCGCGGTCAGAACTGAGCCGGCCACAATGCCGACCGACAGCGTTGCCAGCAACGCGAAGGTCGAAGTCAGACGCCGGGCCTGAATCCGTTCCCACAGTGACATCTTTTTCTCCATGTAGTTGTGTATCCCTCAATAAAGCACGCGCGCCAAAGACACCATGCAATACGCCAGTATATCGCCGAAAACAGGCAATTTTGTGCTCGGCGGCATTCGGAGGTTTAGACGTTGGTTAGCCCTGGAAGGGTGTTTGTGTAATTCCGGGTACGTGGTCCGGCCACATTACGTAGCGGCATCGAGCAAGATCAACAAAATGCGGCGCAATGCGAGCTCTCGCCCAGCTGGATCAAACCACTCACCGTGAGTATGGATTCCTCCGGCGATTCCGCCGGCTCCCACCGCAATTGCCTCCCGTCCCAAAGCGAGCGGCACATTGGCATCGGTCGAACCGATGCGGAGTTCGGTACGCAGGCGAAGATGCCGGTCAACCGCCTGGATGGTCTCAAGGAGAGCAGCCTCTTTGGAGAGAGCGCCCGCGGGGCGATCTCCAATGGTCGTTACCTGGAGGCTTAGCCGGCGGTCGCCGGCGTCGTCATTTGCTTCCAGTACAGCATCTTCAATCGCCCGATGGACCTGGACCTCCAGAGAGATCAGTTGGTCCATATCGACAGAACGTAAGTCAATGAGGCAACTTGCACGCTCGGGCACGGAGGTGACAGACATGCCGCCCTCGATGCGCCCGACATTCCAGGTAGTGCGCGGCTGGCGCGGCAGTTTGATTCGCTCCATTGCAGCGATCGCCTTGCTCAGCACGACAATTGGGTTGGGAGCCCCTGCCTCTGTCCAGGAGTGCCCGCCCGGACCGGTAACAGTGGCCTGAAGTCTGCGGCTGCCGATGGCGCCGACGACCACATTCTCAGTCCCTGCCCCTTCCAGGCAGATTGTGGAGCGGATGCGTCCGGCATACTCAGAGCGGAAGAAGAGGTGACGCATGCCGCGCAGATTTCCTTCCGCTTCCTCCCCGACATTGGCTGCAAACAGGATGGTGTGTCCCGGCATGAGCTGTGCTGCATTCATGGCAGCAGCTACCGCCAGAAGCCCCGTAAGTCCGGCGACATTGTCCGCAGCGCCCGGAGCATAGACCCGCCCTTCCTCCAGCCGTGGCTCCGGCAGCATTTCATTGGGAAAGATCGTATCCAGGTGAGCCGAAAGCATGGTGATCGGGCCATTCCGGATCTTTCCAGGGAGCTCTCCCAGGACATTTCCTTCGGCATCGATCTGAACCTGTTCCAGGCCAAGTTCGACAAACCGGTCCCGGACCCACGCCGCCCGTTGTTCTTCCTTATAAGGAGGAGCAGGAATCCGCAGCATCTCCATCTGCCAGGCGAGCAGTCGCTGTTCCTGAAGATGCAGCCACTGAAAGGCGGCGTGGACGCCACGCAGCCCTGCCAGCTCTGCAATCCGCTGGTTCGCGCGCATCAATAGTGCACCTCAACCAGGAAGAGTCCTCTCGCAGGGGCCGTCGGTCCCGAGATCGACCGGTTGCGGGCTGCCAGAATCTCAGGCATCTGCGACGCCGACATCCGCCCGCACCCCATCTCGACGAAGGTACCAACCAGATTCCGGACCATGTGGTGCAAAAAACCATTGCCGTTGACACGGTAGATCAGGAGGTCGCCTTCACGCCTCCACTCCGAAGCGGAGATGGTTCGCACCATCGTCGGCGGAGTGCCGCCCTGGCGAACGGAGACATCCGGGTCGTTCGCGGCAAATGAACTGAAGTCCATCTCACCAATTACGGCAGTGGCTGCCTGCTGCATCGGAGCAATGTCCAACGGCCAGCGGCAGTCCCATACGTATCGGGCAAGGAGGGGAGAGCAGATGCGCTCATGGCGTGTCCCGGCGTCGCGCCGGACGAAGATGCGGTACTCATAGGTCTTACCGCACGCCGAATGTCGCGCGTGGAAATCCTGCGACATGACCTCTGCCTGCGTCACTCGCACACTGGTGGGTAGAGCCCGGTTCAGAGCCCGCAGCAGGTTCTGTTGCGGAATGCCCGCTTCCAGATCGAAGGTCGCCACCTGGCCCAGGGCATGCACGCCGGCGTCGGTTCTCCCGG
>JAEKKE010000290.1 GCA_019510535.1 Acidobacteriota bacterium | reverse complement strand
TGGCATCGTGCAGTTTACCGACATCGTGGGAGAAGCGAAGCATCCCTTCCGGTTTGCTGTCGAAGGTCAGCAAGCCAAAGCTGCGGTCGGCCGAACCGGCCATGTAGTCGAGCATTGTCTCCAGGTTGCGGTAGTTGCGGAACTGCCGCGAGGCTCTACCTCCGGTCTGCATGACGATCAGTACCGCAAGGGGCTGGGAGGAGCGATCTTCCAGGCGAACGTTCATCGCCGCTCCGTCGTCGGTGAGGACGAAGTCCTTTGCGGTCAATGGCTCGGACCGCAGACCGTCTTTGCCGGTCACCAGCACCGGCACCAATACGAGCCTGGCTTCACGCCGAATGATCGGCGAATCCTGTGCCGAGGCTCCGGCTGTAAGGGCCCACAACAGAATGCAGACGACATTCGCACGCATGTTCATGAAACGCATTTGCCGCTCCATCGTGAGCTTCGCCTATAGTGCGCGGGAGTAGAATTCCCCGCAACGGAACTCGTCGTCTCTTCGCTGCGTATCTCTGACTGGTTCAAAGGAGGCGCGAACAATGACCTGCGCTACCTGTGGTTCCCCTACTGCCGCTGCCGGCGGCTTCTGCTCCCGTTGCGGAGCTCCTCAACCTGCTGCACAAGCTGCTCCTCAGCCAGGCGCTGCACCCCAGCCCGCTCCCGCTGGAGTTCCCGTCGCCTACGGCGTGCCTTACATTCCGCGTGTGCCGCGGCATCTGCAGACCCTTGCCGTACTGTGGGGCATCTTCGCCGCGTACCGCGTCGTCAGCGTCTTTCTCGGTCTGGCCTTTGCGAACGTGATGATGCGCTCCCACTTCTTTGGCTGGAGATCATCGCCGATGGGGCATATGCCCTTCCTGCACGCCATGATGCCGTTCATCTTCGCCACCACCCTGGTGATGGCCGGAGCTGCCGCACTGGTCTGCTGGAGTCTGCTGCAACGCAAGCCTTGGGCGCGCGTGCTTGCCATTGTCTTTGGCGTGTTGGCGCTGGTGAAGTTTCCGTTTGGTACCGCACTAGGTATCTATACCCTTTGGGTGCTGGCGCCTTCGGCTTCGGGTGTTGAGTACGACGCTATTGCGGTGGATTAGCTGGTTGCTGGAGCTTTTTGCATTGTCATCCTGAACGAAGTGAAGGACCTGCTTTCCTAGTCGGCACCGAGATCAGTGGCTCAACTAAAAGCAGGTCCTTCGCATACGCTCAGGATGACACAATCCAGTGGGTAGTTAGCTTCGAGCTCACCACGCAAGCAACCAGCAACTAGGAACTGCTGCGAAGCAGCCTTGCTGCTTCTTTCGCGAAATACGTAAAGATGAAGTCGGCGCCGGAGCGATGAATGGCCAGCAGGCTCTCCAGGATGGTCCGTTCGCGCTCCAGCCATCCCTTTTCGAAGGCTGCGCAGAGCATCGAGTACTCGCCTGAGACCTGGTAGGCGCCGATCGGCACCTCGAAGCGCTCGCGGGCGGCGAGGATGATGTCCAGGTAAGCGCCCGCGGGCTTCATCAGGATCATGTCTGCGCCTTCCATCAGGTCCAGCTCGATCTCGCGCATGGCTTCGCGCGGATTCGCTGCATCCATCTGGTACGTCCGGCGATCGCCGAACTGCGGCGCGGAATCGGCCGCCTCGCGGAAGGGCCCATAGAAGGCCGAGGCGAACTTGGCTGCATAGCTGAGGATCGGAACCTCGGTGAAGCCTTCGAGATCCAGCTCTTCGCGAATGGCTTCGACCCGGCCATCCATCATGTCGGATGGCGCAACGATGTCCGCGCCCGCCTTGGCGTGCGAGACGGCGGTCTTTGCCAGCAGCTCGACGGTTGCGTCGTTGTCGACGTGATAGTGATCACCCTCACGGGCGATGATGCCGCAGTGTCCGTGCGAGGTGTACTCGCACATGCAGACATCGGAGATCACCAGCAGCCCATCCAGTGCGCGGTCGGCCTTGATGGCGCGGATCGCCCGCTGCACGATGCCGTCTTCGGCATAACCGCCTGTGCCGGCTTCATCTTTGCTCTCAGGCAGACCGAAGAGCAGAAGGCCGCCGATGCCGAGCTTTGCGCACTCATGCGCTTCTTTCAACGCCTCATCGATGGAGAGATTGAAGACATCGGGCATGGAAGAGATGGGCTTTCGTACACCTTCTCCTGGACAGATGAAGAGCGGATACAACAGCATGCCGGGACGGAGATGGGTCTCACGAACCAGCGAGCGCATCGCCGCAGTACGGCGAAGACGGCGCATTCGAGTGATGGGGAACTCCATTTTTAAATTCTAGTTCCTAGTTGAATCGTTGAATGGTTGAATCGTGGCAGCGGTGGCGGGCGACGCGGCCGAGCTAACCCAGAACACCATTCAACTATTCAACAATTCAACTATTCCACCGTCTTTAAGAGCCGTCCCGCTCAAGCCCAACCGCTTTGCTTCCTGCAGATACCAGAAGATCTTCGCAGCGGCTGCCTTTGGCTCCAGACCGCCGTAGCGGATATTTGAGACGCAGTTGCGGTCTGCGTCGGTCTTGCCTACACGTGGGTCCCAGGTCGGATACGCTCCCAGGGAATCTGCCGACGATAGGCCTGGCCGTTCGCCGATCAGCACCAGGGAACACTTTGCTCCAAGGGCTTCGCCGATCTCGTCTCCTACTGCAACACGAGCCTGAGTTAACAGGACGATCGGAGCCAGGGTCCATTCGGCAAGCATCGGTAGGAGGGCCGCCAGCGTGTCAACCGCGTGCCGTTCTACTGCCAGAGCTGACAACCCATCCGCGACGATGATCGCCAGGTCATACGATCCGTGCACGAGCTGGGTGCGTGATGCGTCGCTCAGCTTCCGCCCCAGGCCAGGGTTCCGAAGATACTGTGCCCGATCCGGTGCAGATGTTGTTAGCTGCAGCGTCTGCGAGACACCTGCCTCCTGCTGCAGACGCAACGCCAGACTCGGCAGATGCAGCGGCACATGGACGGCATCGCGTGCCTGTGCGTGCGCCAACTGGAAGGCCAGCACCTCGCTGGTTGCGAGGCTGACGCCGGTGGATGGCAGCGCCACTCGCGCCGGCGTGTAGCGGCGTAGCGTGCTCAGAGCTTGTGGCATGCACTCGCTCCGGCGGTGAGATGCAGCGGACTTGCCTCCGACAACCGCGAAGCATGGTCGCTCGCGAGCCACGCCTCGAACTCCGGGGCAGGCTTCAGACCGAGCACCTGACGCAGATAGAGCGCGTCGTGGAAGGAGGTGCTCTGATACTGAAGCATCACATCGTCCGCTCCAGGGACGCCCATGATGTAGTTCACGCCTGCTGTGCCCAGCATCGTCAGCAGCGTGTCCATGTCGTCCTGGTCGGCCTCGGCGTGGTTGGTGTAGCAGACATCGCAGCCCATCGGCAGGCCCAGCAGTTTGCCGCAGAAGTGATCTTCCAGGCCCGCGCGCAGAATCTGTTTGCCGTCGTAGAGATACTCCGGTCCGATAAAGCCGACGACCGTGTTCACCAGCAGCGGCTTGTAGCGCCGCGCCACTGCATAGGCCCGAGCCTCGCACGTCTGCTGATCCATGCCGTGATGTGCGTCGGCGGAGAGTGCCGAGCCCTGGCCGGTCTCGAAGTACATCAAATTCTCGCCGCCGCGCCCCAGCTCCCGCGCCATCGCGTGCGCCTCATCCAGCATTGCCAGCGTGATACCGAAGGACGCATTCGCCTTCTCTGTGCCTGCAATCGACTGGAAGACCAGGTCCAGTGGAGCTCCGCGCTCGATCGCCGCCATCTGTGTAGTCACATGCGCCAGGACACAGCTTTGCGTGGGGATGGCATACCGCTCGCGCACTGCATCGATCAATCGCAGCAGGGTTGCGGTCGTTTCTACATTGTCGGTGGCGGGGTTGATGCCGATGACGGCATCGCCGGAGCCAAGCAACAGACCATCGAGCATCGACGCCGCGATACCGATCACGTCGTCTGTGGGGTGATTCGGCTGCAGACGTGTGGATAGCCTGCCTGCCAGTCCAATCGTCGTCCGGAAGCGCGAGACCACCTGAATCTTGCGCCCTGCCGCAACCAGGTCCTGCACACGCATCAGCTTGCTGACGGCGGCCACCATCTCGGGGGTAAGACCGAATGCCAGTCCCGATAGAACTTCGCCGGTGGCCTCGTCTGACAGCAGCCAGTCGCGGAAGCCACCGACGGTCAGGCTGCTCACCGGTGCAAAAGCCGCGGGATCATGGCTGTCGGCGATCAGCCGGGTTACCTCGTCCTCTTCGTAGGGAACGATCGTCTCTTTCAGGAAGGTGCGCAGCGGCAAATCGGCTAACGCCATCTGCGCGGCGGCACGTTCTACGGCTGAGCTCGCGGCGACTCCGGCGAGTTCATCGCCGGAGCGCAACGGTGTCGCCTTCGCCAGCAGATCCTTCAGATCGCGAAAGCTGTAGGTCATGCCGCCAATGGTATGTTGCAGTTGCACGATTGCCCCGAGTGTAGCAATGCGGCTAGAGCATTTTCCCTGTTGCTAGGTAGCCCGGAGGAGGTGTGCAGCGGCGTTTTCTTTGCGGAAAACGCCCATAGATACAGAAACCCTACTCTACACCTACAGGGAAAATGCTCCGTCGCTCTAGTTGTAAACCGGCGTTACAGGCAGACCGCGGTACCGCGTACTCCATCTGCCGGACCACTGAGACGCATGGTCTGCCACAGCTTCCACGCCGCGGCCAGCGAAGCTGCGGCTAAAGCTACTCTAAGCCCCATCATGATGCCGAACTGAATTCCTGTCTCCGTCTCGGCAGGGACGCCCGCGGTGATGGTGAACAACGCCTCCCCCGGAAGCACGAGGAGCGCCAGCGCCACGACAGAGCACAGGTCAGCCGCCACGTAGAGCAAACCAGTCCTTCGGGCTGAATGCCGACCGCCGATCGCAATCGCCTTCAGTACAAGCCGGGTGAGCAGCAGCGCAGCAATAGGCGCAAACATGCGGTGCCAGATGGGTGTGGCTTCGATGTGGAAGAGACGGGCTGCAGGCCCGAAGAATAACAGTACGGGGAAATGCGGCACCGCCACCAGCCATAAGAGCGCTACTGCATCCGCGATCAGGTCCACAATCGGATGCTTCGGTGCGACGCCATGCAGTACAGGCCGGG
>JAEKKE010000669.1 GCA_019510535.1 Acidobacteriota bacterium | reverse complement strand
GGCAGGGGACTGGTACTCGGCGACAACGCCGTAGGTATATCCGCGCGTGTCGGCGGCATAGTCCCAGGCGCCGTTGTTATCGACGGTCCAATTGGTGAACTGAAAGTGAGAGTCGCTGCCGACAGCATTCTGATCAAAGACGTCGGGAAGACTCATCTTGCCCAGCCGAAGCTCCAGACGACGTGCCGGAACCTGGGTCGCGAGAGAAAAGGGTGTTCGTTCCGCCTCTACCATTTCGCTGGTAAAGCCGATAGTCTGATGCACCTGAACACGCGCGATGTATGGCTTGCTGCCAAGGCTCGGGTTACGGACGACGTCGAGGTTGGTGAATCCGGCCAAACCGAGCGCCTGGGAGATACCGCGTCCGCCGGCTGACTCGATATCGAGAATCAGATCGGTGTTGTAACGAGTTTTGCGATGCGGCTGCGCGCCCAGAAACAACGTTCCTACCAGCGATGTCTTGTACTCTCCACGGGCCTGCATGCTGTTGGGGCCGTCGTAGGGCGAGTGGAAGGGCGGGTGTGCCTGAAAGATGATGTTGGCCTGCCCGGCCGCATAGAGCTGTGAAACGGTGCTGTGGGGAAACAGAGTCCTGGACATATCGTCCGGCTTGCTCTGGGCACGGAGCGGAGCGCACACAGAGGCGCCCGCAAGCAAAATGAGAAATGCGGTCTTGCGCATGAAAGTTCCTGAGAGATCGTAATGGCTAGCTAAGCAATACAGGGAAGGGATGTGGCGCATCCTCGAAGAACCCTAGGGAGGATGCGCCTGGGTAAGTCGTCTTCGACCGTACCTTCCGGCTGGTCGACGGTCAGCGATGTCCACATCCCTGCCAGCGGGCAGCGCTCGTCGGCGGTCTCAATCCAACGTTGTGCGATCGGCCGCCGGACCTGGTGATTCGTTAGCTGCAACAGCATGCGAATTGTTTGCTTCATGGGCGTTCCTCCTTTCCTCTGAAAGTTCGTGATTGAGATAGGATACCCCAGTAGGGTATAAAGAGCACATTAAATGTCGACCACGGATCGAGAAGTTCTAAAGTTGCGCAATCGCATTCGCCGTCTACGCGGCCAGCTCGATGCGGTTGAGCGTGGCCTGACGAGCAAAGAGGACTGTGCCGACGTCCTGATGCTTCTAGCCGCGGTTCGCGGCGGTGTGAATGGCCTGATGGCTGAAGTGATGGAAGACCACATTCGCCACCACCTCGCCGAAGGTGGAGAAACGCAAAGGCCGATCT
>JAEKKE010000289.1 GCA_019510535.1 Acidobacteriota bacterium | reverse complement strand
CAGAATCGCCGAAGGACACTGCGAAGGAGAAGCTGCCGCAGAAGCCATATCGTTTCCAGGTCGGTATCGGTGCAGACAACTTGCTGAATACGAACAATCCAGGTGCACCTGTGGGTGTGTTGAGCTCGCCGTATTTCGGTAAATCTATTTCGCTGAACACGCCGTTTACAAATAACAGCGCGGCGAATCGAGCATTGTTAATGCGGGGTGCGTTTTTTTTCTGAGGCTGGTATAGATCGCGCCTTCAGCGCTCTTTGTTGCGATGGCCCTGAGCTGATTGCTTTAGTGCGTTTTGTTATGCATCGGTTTTGCAGGTGCCGCTACAGCGGGTTCGATTGCGCCTGTTTCCGGTAACTGCATCGCGAGCAACGCTGCGGGGCTCAGGTTCTCACCACTCCAGCGCAATGAAACGTGGAGGTGTGGCCCCGTGACGCGCCCTGTCGCTCCGGAGAGGCCGAGTAGCTGGCCTTTCTTCACCATCTCTCCTGCCTTCACCTGCAGGCGCGAGAAGTGCATGTAGATGCTGAAGAGCTGATTGCCGTGATCGATGATGACGCAGTTGCCTTCCAGAAACATGCGTTGCGCCAACACCACTCGGCCTGCGTTCAGCGCATGGACAGGAGTTCCGGGACGTGCGGGAAAATCTGATCCGCGGTGGATGCTGACCTTCTTGCCGTTGAAGATGCGATTGTCGCCGAAGTTGTCGAAGACCCTGGAGGTAACCGGAGCGGCAAAGCTGCCAGACCATAACGGGTGCGAGGCAGAGCTTGCAAAGGCACGCTTCTTCGCCACGGCGTCGCGCTCCATCTGGCGTTGTGCCGCGGGACTGGGAGCGATGAAGGCCTTCGCCACTGAGAGGGTGCTGGAGTGGAAGTTAGCTATATCCACTTGAACGGGCGATGTCGTATCCCATGGCGTTCCGCCGCTGTACGATCCGCTAACCGAAAGCGGATAGGTGCCGGCCTCCTGCTCAACATCAGCTCCGGCGAGGGCGTACCAGGTGCGTCTATCGTTCGCAGGAAAGAAGCCAAGCTCTTTGCCAAGCCATGTTGCTGTGACATGCGTAGCAGGGCGATCGAGTGTGAGTGTAAACAGTACCGGCGATCCCTGCTCGATATGCTGCGGCTGCCAGGTAAGCGTCTGGGCGCGAAGCACTGAGGAGACGAGAAACAGCAGAACGGCGAGCAGGCAATACCGGGTCATGTCTCTACTGTGCAACGAGACGACGCTCTACATCCACTCGCTTCCATACTGCACCGGAATCTGCGTGAATGCGATGCGTGTCGGTGCGGAGTCGCGGGCCGACATCATGCCGGCCAGATGCACGGTGGAATGGCCATGTTTCAGATTGATCTGATCGATGGCCGAAGAGAGTTGTGAGCGCCGGTCCTGGTCGGCAAAGAGTCCGGGATTGTGGTGGGACTCCGGCAGCAGGCGTCCCAGAGTGACACCGACGAAGAATGGCTTTTCAAAGTCGGGGCCCTGCGGCCGCTTCTGCCAGAGCTTTTGCAGGACCTCCAGCAGCGAAAGCGTGTCCTGCGCATCCGGGAAGCGAGCTTCCATTCCCCAGCCGGTATGCTTCAGACCGGAGAAGTGTTGTTTTGACCGCAGGCGCTCTGCCTGTTCGCGGTTTAGAGCGAAGCGGATGTGGAGCGCCATGGAGCCGGCATAGAACTTCTCCATCCGCAGACGCATGGCGGCTTTGTGCAGCAGCTTGTGGGCGACTGCCCAGGAGCCGGGAATCGTGCGATGCTCGGGGGCGAGAACATGAGAGTGGCCGAGAGACTTCTGGATCTCGCTCGGCACGGGCGCTCCGTCATCGCCAGTGACGTGGCCGCGAAGCCAGTGATAAAGGCGGTCTCCCCATACAGAGTCCCAGAGCTTATGCATTCCCTGCCGATCCAGTGCCAGGAGCTGGGGCATGGTGTGAATGCCCTGTGTATTCAAGCGAGTCTCAGTGCGAGCACCCACGCCGGGAAGGTCACGCAGATCCAGGTGTGCGATGGCGCGCGGCAACTGCGAGGGAAGCAGGCCGATCAGGCCGTCGGGCTTCTGCATGTCGCTGGCGATCTTTGCCAGGTAGCGGTTCGGCGCCATCCCGATGGAGCAGCGCAGTACCTCACCGACATCCTGATAGATTGCCTGCTTGATGTCGTAGGCGATGCGGCGCGCATTCTCCGGCAACTGCTCGCGGCCCATCAACTGGCAGACCATCTCATCGATAGAGGGTGTATGCGAGACGGGACATACACGCTCCACGGCTTCGGCAATGGCGTGGGAGAACTTCGCGTATTCGGTGTGGCTGCCTTCGACGAGGATGATCCCGGGGCACTTCTGCTTGGCCTCGCCGACGATGGTGCCGGTCTTGACGCCGAAGGCCTTGGCCTCGTAGCTGGCAGCAATGCAGGCGGTGGTATCGGAATTGGTGGGAACAACGGCCAGTGGGCGGTTGCGGTACTCCGGATGAAGCTGTTGTTCGACCGAGGCGAAGAAGGAGTTCAGATCGATGTGCAGAAAGACGAACCGGTCCTCCGGTATACGGAACTCACCGGATTGGGGCGTGGCCGTCATGGCAGAAACTGATTATATTCTCCTTTTCTTCGCTGGAATTGTGGATGCATAAACGGCAGACTAGACAGTCTATGAAACATTCCATGAGCGATTTTGGGTCCGACCCGACGCGGGTAATTAATACAGAGAGCGCCGAGCATTACCTCTGGGGCAAACAGTGTGACGGCTGGCATCTGGTAAAGCAGGACGGCCTGAGTGTGATTGAAGAGCGTATGCCTCCGGGCACCAGCGAGGTGCGGCATTATCATGTGCGGGCGCGTCAGTTTGCGTTTGTGCTGGAGGGGGAGCTCACGATTGAGGTGGAGCACCATGACTTTATGGTTCGGCCAGGGGAGGGAATTGAGATCCACCCTGGGCAACGCCACCAGACGTTCAACCGTAGCGGGAAGGACGTGCGTTTTGTGATGATCAGTCAGCCGCCCAGTCACGGCGATCGTATCGACGAGGCTTAGGGGGCTGTCGGAAAATCGCTCTCGGATTTACGAAAGAATTCATGCCTGACCCGGGCGAACAAAATGGTCTCGCTTCGCTCGATATCCCACCCTTTGTCTTCGACAAAGAATGGGGCAACGAAAGTATGGGTTCTCTGAATGCGCCGATGCAAAATAAGAGCCCTCGCCGAAGCGAGGGCTTTGTATTGTGTGTTGATCTTAGTGGGCCAGGTGGCTGTCGCTGGCGGCTTCGTGGGTCGCGGTCATTTGGCGGACCAGGACCGGCAGGCCGAAGAGCACACCGGCGATCAGGCCGGTGGCGATGAGGTCATTGCGGTAGAAGGGAATCGCTGCAACGTAGCAGGCGGCCAGTCCGCTCAGGCTCTTGGCATACATGTTCGACCATGCCCAGACAAAGAAGTTTGAGATCACAAAGAAGCTGGTGGCCGAGGCCAGTACAGCTCCGGTGACGCGTAGGAAGCTCTGCCGCTTGCCCAGCGTCGCATTCGCCATCAGGCAGACACCCGCGTACCAGGCCCAGGTGGGCAGGTAGTGCGAGGCATGGAATGCGTAGCCGTAGGCATAGACAGTCAGGTAATAGTCGGTCGCCATCAGGGCAAGCGTTGCAACGATGGCGTGCCACCGGTTGCGCTTTGCACCGAAGTAGAGCAGGCCGCCGCCGACGGCAGTAAAGCCAATACCTGCGGAGTGGGTCAGGTGCGGCAGAAGGCGGCTGAAGACCGCGACGAGAAGTACCAGATACGCTGTCATAGTGAGATGTCCCTAACGTTCTAATTCTGTGCCTATCGCAGAGGCCGGTCAAGCGAAAGGGCCGTCCGGAGACGACCCTTTTACATTTCCAACTGGAATGCTGGGTTAGTTGAGCGCTGCGACCGGAACCGTCTTTTCGGCGGCGCGGCGCATGATCTCCAGCTCCGCGGGAGCAAAGAGGTCGGGCGAGCTGCTGCCTACGACGACATAGCCGGGATCATGCCCCAGAGCCAGCGAGACCTGGTTCCACTTGAGGAACGGAGAGGTCGTCGGCAGCACGATCATGCGGCGCTGCGGCTCGGGGATGAAGAAGTACGCTGCCCAGATGCCGAATGCCATGCTGATGGCAATACCGCGAACCACGCTGAAGGTCATATACATCGTGGTCATGTTCGTGAGCCATGCCGAACTTACCAACTCTACGGTCGACAGAATTCCCAGGCCGAGACTGACACCGAAGATGCGGCTGCGGTGAGACAGGCCCATCGGGCGGATGGCGAAGCAGACGAAGAGCAGCAGGCACAAGGTCAGGATGCTCTGGGTACGCTGCAACTGGTTAGCCGCATTGATGATGAACTTGGTGCTGGTCATGTGCGGACCGAAAGCCATGCCGATGGCGACGGCGATCGAGATGGCTGCGGCCCAGCGGAAGACCAGGAGGCCCAGCGACTGAAGACCCTTGAGCGGCTCCATCGCCAGCTTGAAGATGCTATAGATCACCAGGATCGAGAGAATTGCCTCGAGCGCGTATGCGGTCCAGTAGGTATAGAAGTAAATCGGATATGCGACGTGCTTATCTACACCGCGCGCCAAAAGGAAGAAGATCAGCAGCGCAACACTGTCCGCGATCACTTTGGTGGAGAGCAGGAGAAACAGGCTGAAGAACGCCCGCACCTGCTTCGCGCGGAACAATGCGCCGATTGTGATCAGGCAAAGAACTGGATCAACATATTCCAGGAGTTGAATAAGCGACTTTGCGTTCATGAACAGGCTCCTGCAGCTTACGGGACTTTAACTGTACCCCAGCTAACGGAGTCGATCAATGAATTTCACCTGCAACTTTTGGACTACATCCCACAAGCGTTCGGGTCGTCAGGCGGGCAGACCGGAATCGGCACAATGCTGGTGGCGCGGGCAGGCTTCACGTCAGTGGTGCGAGTGTGGGCGGAAGCAACGGCTCCAGTCAGGGCAAGGGCAACAGCAAAGGTACGGATGGCGGTCTTCATGGTGTTTCTCCTGGGAAATCTCAAATTCAGGTGTTGCTTTGTTGCATCAACGCCGGCATTACATGCCGCAGGCATTCGGATCGTCGGGCGGGCAGACGGGGATGGGCACGATG
>JAEKKE010000668.1 GCA_019510535.1 Acidobacteriota bacterium | reverse complement strand
GCGGTTGATGGTGGCGCGCTTGAGCTCGGGATCGATATAGATCGCGCCCATCGGGCAGACATAAGCGCAGTTGCCGCAGGCGACGCACTTTTGCGGATTGATCTTCATTGTATTTCCTTCCAGGAAAAAACATCAGCCTGGCACAGGCTTGAGCCGTTGCCGCGGATTAGAAGGGTTCGACTTTACAAGAGCAAGCCTTTTCGGAAATTTGGCTTTGGAACTCGCCGGCAGTTGCGAACCTCTCGCAGAAATGGTGTAGAAACCGCCGCGATATTGTCTTTTCACTAGTGAAGATACAAAGACGAGCCGGGATGGGCAATCGCCGGGGCCCTGCTATCGTTCCGCAAGACGGGGAGAAGACCATGAAAATCCAGATGGCGCTGGCGGTGATGGCATTCCTCCCCGCAGCCGCAATGGCGCAGCCCGTCGACCAGCCCAAAGCCGAACCAAATCCCAAGACCAACCGCTACGCGGAAGTGAGCAATTTTTTCAAACTGCCGCCGGGCCGCAGCATGGGCTCATCCAGCGCCGTGGCAGGCGACAGCAAGGGCAACATCTGGGTGGTGGACCGCTGCGCCGCCAATGACTGCGCCGGCAGCAAGCTGGAGCCGGTGATGCAGTTCGACGCCAAAGGCAACTTCATAAAAGCCTGGGGCGCGGGCCTGTTCCTCTTCCCGCACGGCTTTACCATCGACAACCGCGATCATCTTTGGATCACCGACGGCCATGTCGCAGATGGCAAGGGCGACGTGGTGATGGAGTTTGACCAGGCCGGCAAGCTGCTGCGCACCCTGGGCAAGCCGGGTGTCTCCGGGGCAGGTCCCGATACCTTCCACGAACCCAATGCCGTGTTGATCGCGCCCGACGGCAGCATCTTTGTCAGCGACGGTCATCTGCCGGACAAGGGCAATGCGCGGGTCATCAAGTTCGACAGGGACGGGAAGTTCGTCAAGCAATGGGGCGGTCATGGCAAAGGGCCGGGGCAATTCGAGATGCCGCACTGCCTGGCGATGGATTCCAAAGGCAATCTCTATGTCGGCGACCGCGGCAATGACCGCATCCAGGTCTTCACCCAGGATGGCAAATATCTCGGCCAGTTCACCCAGTTCGGCCGGCCCAGTGGCATCGTGATCGACCGCAATGACATTCTGTATTCCACGGATTCAGAATCCCGCGCCGCGGCCGGCTATGGCCATCATCCGGGATGGCAGCGCGGCATCCGCATCGGCAGCCTGAA
>JAEKKE010000288.1 GCA_019510535.1 Acidobacteriota bacterium | reverse complement strand
GGCAAGAACCACGCAGGCAATGGTGATGGGCCACAGAAAGTGGCGGAGGGGTCGGTGGGTCTGGTGAAACTTGATCTCGTGCATATTCCTCACGGCCTGGGTCGTAACGCCGCAAGAAACTCCTCCGGCGAGTAGGTGTTGATCACGTCGGCCGGCGTAAGCCAGGCGCGACGCAGTTGGGTGATGCCGAAGGGCATCTGTTCGAAATCAGAGACAGCGTGCGCATCTGTATTGACGGAGATGCGGCAGCCAAGTTCCTTAGCCAGGCGCAGATTACGGTCACTGAGATCGAGGCGGGGCATGCCGGCGTTGTGTTCCACCACGACGCCCAGCTCAGCACAGCGCCGCAGTACGCGCTCCAGATCGAAGGTATAGGCTTCGCGCGCCATTACCTTGCGTCCGGTCGGATGTCCCAGAATGCGCAGATAGGGATTTTCCACGGCACGCAGGATACGAGCGGTCATCTCTTCATACGGCTGATTGAAGAGGGTGTGGACGGAGCCGATGACGACATCCATTTGCGCCAGTGTGCTGTCTTCCAGATCGAGCGCGCCGTCACCGAGAATATCGACCTCGATGCCGGCGAAGACGCGGATACGGCCTTCCATCTCGCGGTCGACCTGGCGGATGGCGGCGATGTGTTCCAACGCCCGTGCATCGTCCAGACCATTGGTCATGGCGAGGTTCTTGGTGTGGTCGGTAATGGCGAGGAACTTGTAGCCTTTGGCGAGAGCGCCTTCGGCCATCTCGCGGATGGTCTGGCGGCCGTCGCTGGCGACGGTATGGGAGTGCACGTCGCCGCGGATGTCAACGACTTCAATCAGACGGGGAAGGGTATGAGCCTGGGCGGCTTCGATCTCGCCATTGTTCTCGCGCAGCTCGGGGGGAATGTAGTCGAGGCCCAGGGCGTTGTAGATCTCCTGCTCGGTGGCCGAGGCAACGATCGAGCTATCGTCCATGCGGGCCAGCGCATATTCACTGAGGGTATAGCCCATCTTGATGGCCCGCTGGCGAAGTGCGACGTTATGCATCTTGGAGCCGGTGAAGTACTGCAGTGCGGCGCCGTAGCTGCTCTTTGGAAGCATGCGCACATCGACCTGCAAACCGTTGCGCATGTTGAAGCTCACCTTGTTCTGACCCTTCGCAATGAGATTGGCGATCAGGGGAAGGCTGGCGACGTGATCGACGACCGCAGCGACGCAGTCGGGTTCACAGGCAGGGCCGGTGACAAGGAGGTCAAGATCGCCGACGGTCTCGCGGCCGCGGCGTAGTGAGCCGGCCGGGGTGACGGTGTCGATGCCGGAAAATTCGCGGATGAGCGCGGCGATGCGCTCGGCGGTCGCAGTGGCATCATCGATGCGGTAGCGGCCGGTGTTCTTGCGGAAGTCCTCAATGCCCTTGAGGATCTTGTCGACCTGCTTCTGTCCGAAGCGCGGCAGATCGTTCAGCTTGCCTTCCTTGGCGGCCGTCTCCAGGCTATCGATGTCGGCGACGCCAAGGGCACTCCAGATGAGCGCGACGGTCTTCGGTCCCATGCCCGGGAGCTTCAGCAGCTCGAGCATGGTGGGACGGTACTTGGTCAGCAGCTCCTCGCGCAGCGGCATAGTACCGGACCTGACCAGGTCAACAATGTTCGCCGCCATACTTTTGCCGATGCCGGCAATGGCGAGTAGTTGTTTCGGTTCGTCAATGAGGGTGGTGAGCTGGGTGGTCTGCTGTTCAACAGCTTCAGCGGCGCGGCGGTAGCTGCGAATGCGGAATGGGTCGGCCGCGTCGATCTCGAGCAGATCGGCGGTCTCATCCAGCAGGCGGGCGATTGTGACGTTTTCCATGAATCAAAAGCGGACAAGGCTTGAATAAAACCCTGTCCGCTAGTATGCACCGTGCGGTACAGCTATGAGAAAACTCTGCGGCTCGTCGGCTAAAGGATTAGAGTAGGTCTTCCATATCCATGGGCGTTTTCCGCAATGAAAACGCCGCTGCACATCCCTTGCGGGATACCCAGCAACAAGGAAATGCTCTAGGACGCCTCTTTTAGCCGTGTGACCTGGTCGGCCTGCGGGCCCTTCTGGCCTTCAATGATGTCGAACTCGACTTCGTCGCCCTCTTTGAGGCTCTTATAACCTTCAAGCTGAATCGAGCTGTAGTGGACAAACACGTCCGGGCCATCGTCCCTGCCCAGAAACCCGTAGCCCTTCGCGTTATTGAACCACTTCACTTTGCCCTTGTAATGTGCCACGTTCGTCGAACCTCGCGGGAGGGAAGTCTGCTCGGGAACGAATGAACCCGCGCGTGATCGGTATGACGCGGATGAGGGGCAGGAAGGTTTTCTGAAGGAAAGCAACGAGCGGGAAGTGGCCTTCCCGCCTGAAAGTGGATTGATGTTCTAGGCCTTGCCGCCGCGCCGCAGAGCCTCGTAGATGGAGATGCCGATGATGGTCTTTCCATCGTGAATCTGGCCTTCATTGCGCATCTTCAGCAATTCAGAGAGGCGGATACGAAGGATCTCGATCTTCTCATCGTCTTCGGGCTGGGCCTCACCGTCGGTCAGATCGGTGGCTAGGTAAATTTCCATCCACTCGCCCAGAAAACCAGGGCTGGCGTAGTAGCGGACCAACTTCTTCCAGCTGCGGGCACGGTAGCCGGTCTCTTCGATCATCTCGCGTTTCGCAGCGGCCAAGGGCTTCTCGTCAGCTTCACGCCGGCCGGCGGGGAGTTCCAGCAGGAACTGCTGCGCCGCCTGGCGATACTGCCGCTCCATAATGATGTAGGGATCACGCTTTGATTGGCGGTCGTCGACGGCGAGGATCACGACCGATCCGTTATGACGGATGATGTCCCGGTTGGAGACGATGCCGCCCGGCTCCTCTACGGTTTCAGACCATACCTTGAAGAGCGGGCCGTCGTAGGCAAGCTTCTGTTCGAGGAGTTTTGCCTTGCCGGAGCGTCGCGCCGGAGCCTTTTTCGCGGGAGTTCGTTTCGCGGATGTTTTGGTCGCCATAAAACTAAACCTAACACTCTGCATCGCCGGGGCGGACGAATGAATCTAACCGTGCAACGCGAATTTAAGATGCACCGGCTGACAAAACTCGTACGGCGAACGTCTCTTCCTTACTGTGAAAGTTTGGAAAACGGATCGTGTCGGTATGCGAGACTCATCTGTGTGCCTCTGTACGAGTAATCTCCATGCGGTCTGAGTGCTACCCCATCACGGTGCTGCCCGGCGTCTCGCGTCTGTTTCGCGAGTATCTTGCCTATTGGGACAATCCCATTCTTGCTGAGAGCTTCGGCGGCCATCCGGCCGATACGGCGTGGCGCGACAAGGCGCCTGAGCTGACACCGGAGCATCGCGCCCGCCTGGTCTCGCTGCTGGAGGCCCAGAACCCCGATCCTTCACCGGCAGCCCGCAAGCACCTGGAGATGCTGCGTGACGGCGCTGGTGTGGTTGTGAGCGGGCAGCAGGTCGGTATCCTCGGTGGACCTCTCTACACGCTCTTCAAGGCGGCAACCGCCGTTCGCAGGGCAAAGGAAGCGACCGAGGCCGGAGTCCCGCATGTGCCGATCTTCTGGCCGGCGACCGAAGATCACGACCTCGATGAGGTCAATCAGGTTCTGCTGTTGACCAAGAACTCGGCAGAGACACTGCGGCTGAAGAGCCTGGTGCATCGCAACACTGCCGTCGGCGGCGTGGTGCTGCCGGAAGAGATTACGGCGTTGGTGGAGCAGGCGACGGAGTTACTTGCCTGGGCTCCGATTACAGACACCTTGAAGCGCCACTATGCCCCTGGCAAGACATTGGCTGAGGCATTTACCGGGCTGCTGCGCGAGATCTTTTCCGCCGAGGGGCTGCTGACGATCGATGCCGCCGAGCGCGGATATCATGAGCTGGGTGCGCCGGTGCTGCTAGCTGCGATCGAGCAGGCCGAACAGTTGGAAGCTGCGGTTCGAGCACGCTCCCAGGCCTTGATCCATGCGGGCTACCATGCGCAGGTCCTGCTGCCGGAACAAGGCAGCTTGCTCTTCCTCTTTGATGAGCAGACGGGCGAACGCCATGCGCTACGTCATAAGGATGGCGCATGGAAGGCTGGTCATGTCTCCTACACGACCGAAGAATTGAAGGCGCTGTTGGCTGCTGCTCCGGAGCGTTTCAGCCCGAACGCGTTGCTGCGTCCTGTCTTTCAGGATCAGATTCTGCCGACCTCAGCCTATATCGGCGGACCCGCGGAGATCGCCTACTTTGCACAGTCAGGCGTGTTGTATGACGCCATTCTGGGCCGTCGCACGACGGTTCTGCCGCGTATGTCAGCCACGTTGGTTGAGCCGGCGATTGCCAAAGTGATGGATCAGCACGAGCTCGGGTTGAAGGAAGCATTCTCGTCGGCAGACGACCTGGCGCTTCGCCTGGGTGCGCGAGCCATGCCGGTCGAAGGCAAGAAGAGGCTGCAGGCCACTGGCAACGCATTGGACCGTGAGTTGGATGGGTTACTGGGATGGATGCAGTCGGTCGATGCTGAACTGGCCAGGTCTGGTGAGGTGTCCGCTTCGAAGATGCGCTACCAGATGAATCGGCTGCGCCGCATGGCTGCACGTTTTGAGCAGGAAAAGAACGCTTCGCTGCGTAAGCATGCAGATGCAGTGACGCTGAACCTCTTCCCCGAAGGTCATGTACAGGAGCGCGCTGTAGCCGGTACCTGGTTCCTCGCCCGCACTGGCGACGACTTCACGGCAGAAATCGTCACCCACGCCGGGCAGGAATGTAGCGGCCACAAGGCAATCTTCCTCTAGTAGCCAGGGTGTATCGATAAATTCGAGTTAGCCCATGCACCGGCTGCTGATTCGTTACACTCGGCTATTGCTTACTCGGCACCGCACCCAGCACAAAATGAAATATCCGGCTCGGTCCATCTTCAGGTACGAGATAGAGATCGTTCCCCTTCAGCGCCATACCCTCCGCCGAGTACGGTCTACCGCGGTCTGTTGTGCCCGTTGCCACACTGCGCAGTAGCTGCATCGAGGGCCACGCGTACCAGTCCACGGCTCCGGTGGTCTTGGTCAGATTTCCTCCACCAACCAGCTTGCCATCCACAAACTTGATGTCCTGATACTGGTTGTTCGAGGCAA
>JAEKKE010000287.1 GCA_019510535.1 Acidobacteriota bacterium | reverse complement strand
ACCTCGGCGTACTCCGCACCCTGCTCCATGTGGCTGAGGATAAAGTTGCAGGTGCCGTTGACGATGCCGCTGATTCGGACAATCTCGTCACCGCCGATACCCTGCAGTGCACCGGGGATGACCGGCACACCACCAGCGACAGCAGCGCCGTACAGCAGCGAGACGCCCTTCTTCGCCGCCAGCTTCTCCAGCCCGGCTCCGCGATAAGCGATCAACTGTTTGTTGGCGGTCACCACACTCTTACCGGCGGCGATGGCCTTCTTCAGCCAGCCTTCAATCGGTTCGAGACCGCCGATCAGCTCGACGACGACGTCGACATCGCTCTTCAGGATGACGTTGATATCGTCGGTCCAGATGACGGTCCTGGGCAGCTTCTTCGCCTGCGGGCGCGAGAGCTTGCGCGCGTAGTCGCGGTTATAGACGTGCGTGACTTCAATGTCAGCAAACCGCCGCGCCGCCAGCACATCGGCTACACCGCCGCCCACCGTACCGAATCCCAGAATTGCTACCTTCGTCTTCGCCATACTCTCTCTCGCTAGTAGTCGATCTTCTTTTCGCTTGCGGTCCAGGCGCGGAAGCTTTCGAGCGCCTCATCGTGCAGCAGCTGACGGATGGGGATAGTGCGCTGTTCGAGCGGCTTCTTCACCTCGTCGTACAGGAAGCTGTCGTCAAATCCGACTGCGGCCGCGTCGGCCGCGGTATTGCCGTAATAGATCACCGCGCATCGCGACCAGTACAACGCCGCCAGGCACATGGGACAGGGCTCGCAACTGGTGTAGACCTCGCAGCCTTCAAGCGAGAACGTTCCCAGCTTCTCGCAAGCGCGGCGAATAGCCACCACCTCGCCGTGGGCCGTGGGATCGTTGGTGCTGGTGACGAGGTTCATGCCCTCAGCGACGATCTCGCCGTCCTTCACCACGACGCATCCGAATGGACCACCGCGCCCGGTGCGAACGTTCTCGGTTGCCAGCGCGATCGCGCGCTGCATGAATCTTTCGTGACCGTTCATGTCATTTACAAATGCTTGAAAATGCACGATTGACGCGCAAAATCACGGCATAATTTGATTATGGCACAGGCCTTCCGATCGAACCGCGTCCTACTCCCACACAAGCCACAGCCAGCAGCGCTGATGCAGCGGGTCGCGCTGATCGTGGACGATGGCGTGATTACGCAGATCATTGCTCACGATGCTGTTCCGGCGGGAATCGAGGTCGTCGACTTCGGCGACCATGCCCTTCTTCCCGGCCTGATCGATGTGCATACGCATATCAACCAGCCGGGGCGTACCGAATGGGAGGGCTTTGAGACTGCCACATGTGCTGCGGCCGCGGGCGGCTTCACCACCGTTGTCGATATGCCGCTGAACTGTCTGCCTGAGACCACCTCCGTCGAGGCCCTGGAACAGAAGCGCATCGCGGCGCGGGGATTGGCCTACATCGACTGGCTTCCCTGGGGAGGCCTGGTTGGCCCCGGAGACGACTCCACCTCAAATCTCGAGAACCTGGAGCCGCTGGTTGAGGCCGGCGCCGCGGGCTTCAAGTGCTTCCTTATCTATCCTGGCTGCGAGGGGCTTACCCATCTCTCGCTGGCGCAGCTTCGGCGAGCTGCCCCCACGCTTGCGCGCCTGGGCAAGCCGCTGCTCGTGCATGCCGAGCTGGAAGGTCCGGTCATAGAAGCGAGTAAAACTCTGTATGCGGAGAAGGCTGACTGGTCGAAGTATGCGACGTATCTCGCCTCGCGGCCGGATGAGGCGGAGCTCGCGGCCATCCGTGCATTGATCGAGCTGGTACAAGAGTTCGGCTTTCGGCTACACATTGTCCACCTCGCGACCGCGCAGGCTGTATCCATGCTCGCCGCAGCCAAAGCCGAAGGTCTGCCGATCACGGTGGAGACCTGTCCGCACTATCTCTGCATCAGCGCGGAAGAGATTGCCGATGGCGCTACCCAGTTCAAGTGCGCGCCACCGATCCGCAGCAAAGCGAACCAGGAGGGGCTATGGCAGGCTCTCCGCGATGGCGTCATCGACCTGATCGCCACCGATCATTCGCCGTGTCCGCCGGAGATGAAACCTGCCGGGCCGTTCGATAAGGCCTGGGGAGGGATTGCCTCACTCTCCACGGCTGTTCCTGTTGTCTGGACTGAGGCCCACAAACGCGGCTTCACCCTTCCGGACCTTGCACGGTGGTTTGCGGGCGCTCCGGCGAAACTTGCAGGTTTAAGTGCGACGCATGGAGAGCTGGCCATTGGCCGGCCGGCGAACTTTACGGTCTTTGCGCCGGAGAGCATGTGGACAGTGACGGAGCATAGGCTGCACTATCGTCACCCGATTTCGCCTTACCTGGGACGTACGTTGACGGGTGAAGTGATTGCGACGTATCTGCGCGGGGAGGCTGTATTTGCGGAACAGGGTTTCCCGCATATGCCACATGGGCGGGATTTGTCGGTATAGGTGAGTCCGCTGCTTGTCATCCTGAGCCAACGGGGTCCCCAGACAGGTCGGCTGGCTGGGGTGGAGAAGCGAAGGATGACAAATTTAAAGACGGTTCGCGCGGAGCGCGAATACCCAGGTCCCCGAGGGACCTGGGGCACCCAGTTCTTTCTTACCACGGCCTTAACGCTCCAACTTTTAACCTTCAACTTTTAACTCCCACCCATACCTCTCCCTCAGCCACTATCTTTTGAGACAATGACACCCACCGATGAATCCTGTTCTTGATCACTGGAACACGTTGCCCGCCGACCAGGCCAAAACTGAAATCCTGCCTGCCAATGGCTCGCACGAGTGGGCTGAGCAGATGGTCTCGCACCGTCCTTATCCGAATGAGAAGACGCTCTTCGAGGTCGCCGACCACATCTGGTATCACCTCAATACCGATGCGCAGCAACAGGCCTTCGACTCGCATCCACGCATCGGCCAACGTCATGCCGCTAAAGAGGCGACGGAGAAATCGCTGGCATGGTCTTCGCAGGAGCAGACGCTTACTGATGACGAGCGTCTGAAGCGGGAGCTGGCCGAAGCCAACCAGCAGTACGAAGAGAAGTTCGGACGCATCTTTATCGTTTGCGCGACCGGCAAGACGCAGCAGCAGATGCTCGACATCCTGCGTCAGCGTCTGGACAACGATGATGAGACCGAGTTCGCCGAGGCCGCCGAGCAGCAGCGCCTGATCACCCAGCTTCGCCTGCGCAAATGGCTTGCAGGCAATTGAGGAGCGCAAACACCATGTCTATCTCTACTCATATCCTCGATACTTCGGCAGGCCGCCCAGCCATCCATGTTGCTGTCAGCCTGCTTCGTTTTGAAGGCAACACATGGAAGGCCGTCTCTGACGCATGCACCGACAATGACGGCCGCGTCCGCGCTCTGCTTCCGCCCGAGACGCAGCTTACTGCAGGTCTCTACCGCGTCTCCTTTGCCACGGGCGAGTACTTCGCAGCACGCGGACAGCAGACACTCTATCCGATGATCGAGATCACCTTTGAAGTCCGTCCCGGTGAGCAGCATTACCACATTCCTCTGCTGCTGGCCGCAAACGGCTTCACCACCTATCGCGGAACTTAGCGACTCTTTTTTGTTTGTCATTTCGGAGCGTAGCGGAGAAATCTGCTTCTCTTCCCATTCCTAATGGGTAGACATTTATCACCTAGAGCTTTTCCCTGTTGCTGGGTATCCCGAAAGGGGCGTGCAGCGGCGTTTTCATCGCGGGAAAACGCCCATAGACGTGGAAGCTCTGGACTTCACCCACAGGGAAAAGCTCTACCGCAGCCGGGAGTGAGGCTGTACCTTATAGGCCTATGGTTAAGCTCGCTCAAAACCGTTACGGCAAATCCCGCGTCCGCCTTCTGAAGGTGACCCGGCATGAAGAGCATCACCACATCGACGAGTGGACGGTCGAGGTGCTGCTGCAGGGCGATTTCGTCAGCGCGCACGTTGAAGGCGATAACTCGAAGATCCTGCCGACGGACACGATGAAGAATACCGTGTACTACGTGGCACATCGGTCCAACGCCACCTCCATGGAACACTTCGCCGAGGAGCTGATCGACTTCCTGCTCTCGCGCAATCCGCAGGTTCTCGCCGCTGAAGTCACTGTCCACTCGGCGCTGTGGAAGCACATGAAGGTTGATGGAAGCCTGCATCCTACGGCCTTCATCCGTGGCAGTGACGAACAACAGACTACGCACGTCGTCCGCCATCAGCCCGGCGGGTTCCATGTCTCCTCCGGCCTCAGCAACCTGGTCATCATGAAGACCGCAAACTCGGGCTTTGAAGATTACATCGTCGATGAGCTCACAACCCTGAAGCCAACCAGCGACCGCATCTTTGCCACCGCCTGCACGGCGACCTGGAAGTACGTTCACGCCACTCCACTGCACTACAACCACCTGCGCGAGCGCGCCCGAGAGACCATGCTGCACACCTTCGCCGCTCACGCGTCAAAGTCGGTGCAGCAGACACTCTATGCCATGGGCGAAGCGGTACTGGAAGCGGTTCCGGAGATCAGCGAGATTACACTCACCATGCCCAACAAGCACGCACTGCTGGTGGACCTCGATCGTTTCGGAGTGAAGAACAACAATGAAATCTTCGTTCCGACGGACGAACCCCACGGGACAATACAGGCTACGCTTGTTCGCATGTAGCGCGAGCGATTGAATAATCGAATGATTGAATCATTGAATAATGAACGGCTGCACCTGCCGGGATCTGTCACCAGGGCGTATCGACAAATTCGAGATAGCCGTACACCGGGCGCCTCATGTCCATTCGAGACATGGGATATTCGAGCGAAGCTCGAACCGGGTGGGAGCCGTGGGCTTTTAGCCCACGGTCAATTCGCTCCGATAGAAATGGGCTTTAGCCCTGGGCTTTCCGCTGGTCGACAGAAGAGGCCCAGGGCTAAAGCCCATCTACTTTTATCTTTTATCAGCGGGCTGAAGCCCGCTGCTCCCACCAGTCACGCTCTGGCCATATCAGACCAAGCGAATTTGTCTACACGCTCTGGCAACTAGCATGTCCTCTGATCGTATCCTTTCCCGCTGCCGTGAACTCGCTGCCATCACCGACGTTGCCGGTGAGACGACGCGCACGTATCTTTCTCCGGCGATGCGGCGTGCGAATGAACA
>JAEKKE010000670.1 GCA_019510535.1 Acidobacteriota bacterium | reverse complement strand
GCGCCGGATACAAGCTGACGATTTAACTCAGCGTCCTGAGTCTAAAGTTCGTGACGTACGGTATGGAGCGCGCCTTCAGCGCTTTTATCAACGGGTCTAAAGCCGCGTCTTAGTGGAGAGCCATACGACACCGCTAAAGAATGACAACAATTATGTCGCGAACTTGAGGTCCACCACATCAGCGGCGACTTTACATTCCTTACATACAATTTGCACGCCTGATCTACGTACCACGGCAGAATCAGGCTTATGAAACTGCTCTCGATCCTTCCCATCGTGTTTGCCGCTTCCTTTGCGGCCGCAACTGCGCAGCAGCCACAAGGCGGCCGTTCGTTCGAGGTCGCGTCCATTCGCCCGGGAGCATCCGCGACGGCGGAGATGATCGCGATCAGAATGAACGCCGATCGCTCGATGATCCACTACGTGAATGTCTCCGTGCGGGACCTCATTCGGGTGGCCTATGGGGTAAAAGAGTTCCAGGTCAGTGGCCCTGAATCGATACGCAACCGCTTCGACATCGAGGCGAAGTATCCCGATGGAGCTACAAGAGACCAGGTTCCTGAGATGCTGCAGTCTCTTCTGAGAGACCGCTTCAAGCTGGAGCTACACCGCGAGACGAAGGAGCAGGCAGTCTACGCGCTCATGGTGGGCAAGAAAGGGCCGAAGCTCAAGGCGACGACGGTTCCGCCGGCGGACTACCCTGACAGTCCCAACCGTCGCCCGGGTACGCCGGTGCGCGGTGACATTCAGATGCTGGGCGGCCCGTCTGGCCTGCACCTGACCGGACCCGCCGTGACCATGAGCCGACTGAGCGAAACGCTCTCCGGCTTTACCGATAAGCCGGTTGTAGACCAGACCGGTTTATCGGGAGAGTACGACATCGATCTCACGTTCTTTCCGGAAAATATGATGCTCCGCATGGGCGGCGGGCCCGGTGGCCCGGGCGGTCCTGGCGGGGCTGGTGGTCCCGGCGGTCCTGGCGGACCAAGACAGGGGCCTGACGGAGGTGCAGACACGCACTCCGAACCACGCGTCACCATCTTCGATGCGCTGCAGCAGTATGGTCTCAAGCTCGAATCCCGCAAGGCGCCGCTGATGCAGCTTGTCGTGGATCACATTGAGAAGGCGCCGACGGAGAACTGATGCGCTCGTATTCGTTATGGCTGGCTCTTGTTCTGCTTGCTGCACTTGTCCTCCACGCTCATGCCGCTGACGTTCGCGGAACCGTGACCTTCAAAGG
>JAEKKE010000286.1 GCA_019510535.1 Acidobacteriota bacterium | reverse complement strand
GGAACCAATCTGGATGTGCTGCGGGCTCGGTCGCAGTATCAGCAGCAGCAGCAGGCGCTGATCAGTGCTGAGAATGCGTTGGCCAAGGACAAGATCTCGCTGAACCGCCTGATCGGCCTGCCGGCAAATCAGCCGATTGAGCTGACCGATATCGTTCCCTACTCCGAGCTGGCGCAGATGGCCCTTCCAGACGCCAAGAACCTTGCCTATCAGCGGCGGAAGGACTTCCTCCGCCTGCAGGCCCAGATTCGCGTCTACGAGCGCCAGCGTCGCGCCATCGCCTATGAGCGCCTTCCCGCCTTGAGCTTCGAGGGTAACTACGGTGTCACCGGCGGCTATATTCCCAATGCGGCTGCCAGCGGCCTGTACCACGGCACCTTCAGTGCGATGGCAAAGCTGGATCTGCCGATCTTCGCCGAGTCCCGCTTCCGGGGCGACCGTCAGGTGGCCGATGCTCAGTTGGAGTCGTTGCGCAACCAGATCGCCGATCTTCGTGTCGGCATCGATCAGCAGCTTCGTTCCGCGATGCTGGACGTGACGTCTACTTCAGAGCGGGCAAAGGTCGCGGGATCGAACGTTGAGCTGGCCGCCCAGGCGCTGAGAGACACGATTGACCGCTACCAGGCCGGGGTGGACGACAATCTGCCGGTGGTGCAGGCGGAGGCGCAGCTGGCCGCCGCCCAGTCTCAGTATGTGTCGGCGAACTTCCAGTACAACCAGGCGAAGCTGCAGCTCGCCCGCAATACGGGCGTGGTGGAGACGCAGTACAAGGCCTATCTGGGTAGAAATTAGTTGATTGGTTGAATCGTTGAATAGTTGAATGGGGCGTTCGAGCATAGCTCGAACGCTTTTCCGTTTGTCATTTCTCCGCTTCGCTACGAAATGACAAAAAACAAAAAGGCTATTTCGAAGGCTCAATCTTCGTTGCCTTGTCGCTGACGAAGGTCACGTCATAGGGCTTGCCCAGGTTGTAGTAGTGGACGGTGCGGTCGCCCTTCTTCTGGCTTCCGCTTTGGCTTACCTGCCCCAAGGCCATCATCATCATGTTCTCGCTCATGCCGAGCTTGGCTTCGTGCTTGTCGATCGCCGCCCAGTTCTCCGCTCCCCAGTGCTTGTAGAGCGTGTGCGGATCGTCGTAGAAGAACATCTCGTCCAGGTAGAACGTGTACTGGCCGTTTTCGATATAGCCGACGGTCGCGGCATAGGTCGCCTTGTCGTCCAGGTTGGAAAAGACCGCCATGATGGCCGTGCTGTCGGCGGGAATACGCTGCGTCGCGATCGCGCTCTTCGGCGGGCGCTGCGTGATGATGTCCTTGATGTCCATGGGCTGCGCGCCCAGCAGCGTGCCGGCCTTCTTACTCCATTGCACCTGTTTGCCGGCATAGGGGAAGTACTCCATCTGGCCGCCGGCGGAGATCCACACGCGCTTGCCGATCAGATCCTTCGCGTCCTTCATGGTGCTGGGGTAAAGGTGCTTCAGGTGCACCATGTCATCGTCGGTCAGCTTCCACTCAAAGGTAGGCTTCTCCACGACTGCGGTTGCGGCCTGGTGGCGTTGATAGGCGATCATGCCCAGGCGGCCTCCGACAACGAGGACAACGGCAACGGTACAGCCGATAGCGATCTTCTTCCCGGTCTCCATGCAGAGAAGCTTACTAGAATGCTCTAGAGCATTTCCCCTGTTGCTGGGTATTCCGGAAGGGGGCCGTGCAGCGGCGTTTTCATTGCGGAAAACGCCCATAGTTGCGGAAACCCTACCTCACACCCACAGGGAAAATGCTCTATTCCACCGGCTCGGCTGCTGTCTGCATCGCATTGGCGGAGAGCAGCGACTCGGTCGTCAACTGGTCGACATCGCGGAGCGGCTTGAAGAGGATGCTCCACAGAGCCGTGACGGTGACCGATAAAACACCGCCGACAACCACAGCGCGTACGGCGCCCAGCCACTGCGCTGTCAGGCCGGACTCGAACTCGCCAAACTCATTCGACGCCCCCAGGAAGAGCCAGTTCACGGCACTGACGCGTCCGCGCATCTCCGGCGGTGTTGCCATTTGCAGGAGCGACGAGCGGACAACGACGCTGACCATATCGCTCGCTCCCACCACCGCAAGCGCCGCCAGCGAGAGCCAAAGCGACTTCGACAGGCCGAAGAGAATCGTGGCCACACCGTAGATGCCGACACAGGCCAGCATCTTCTTCCCGGCGTCGTGCCGGATCGGCCTCACTGTCAGCAGTAACGAGACGGTGAGAGCGCCTACTGACGGTGCGGCACGCAGCATGCCCAGACCTGCGGGACCGGCGTGCAGAATCTCCTGCGCGAAGATCGGCATCAGCGAGACAGCACCGCCGAGCAACACGGCAAAGAGATCCAGAGAGATGGAGCCGAGCAGCAGCTTCTTGTACCAGAGATAGTGCAGCCCGGCCAGCACCGTCTTCAGGCTCACGTTCTCCCGTCTGGCGGGTGCACCCTGCGGGTTCACCATGCTGATCAGGATGACGAAGGCGGTCAGCCCCGCGATGGTGAAGCAATAGACAATCGGCGCGCCGCGCAGAAAAGCCAGTGATCCGCTGAGAGGCAGGGTGAAAAGAATGCCGCCCAGCGCCGGTCCAGCGACATTGGCGATCTGGAAGAAGGTGGCGCCCCAGGTCACGGCGTTGAAGAAGTCATCTCTGGGTACGAGTTGCGGTACCAGGGCAGAGCTCGCCGGGCCGCTGAAGGCGCGGCCGGTGCCGATCAAAAACAGAATGCCGTAGATGAACAGGACATTCCTCGTGCCGGTGAGTGCAACCCATAGGAGTGCGGCAGTGCAGACCGCCTGCAGGATGTAGCAGATGCGGATGATGTTGCGGCGGTCATAACGGTCGGCGACGTGTCCTGCAAAGAGGGCGAAGAAGATGCCGGGAAGAAAGAGCGCCAGACCGGTGTAGCCGAGGTCGATGGCACGGTGGGTGATCTGGTAGACCTGCCAGGCTACGGCGATGGTCTGTGCTTCGGCGCCCAGAATGCCCACCAGGCGGGCTGACTGATAAAAGCGAAAATTGCGCGAACGAAAGGCGCTGGCTGCCGATCCCAGCCGTGGGTAAGAGTCTGACATTACAGTCCTAATGCTTTCATATCGGCCCTATGGCCGTCATGCCGCGATGTTTTTTCGATATGTCGTAGGACGGATGAGCCGGGAAAATAGTACGCGTCGTAGCTGCCGCAGCTTTGTGAATAGAAGGTTTATGCTGGAGTCATCCGTACCGCCAATAAGGAGTTGTGCCCGTTGACTTGCAGGTCGATCGCTGCCGCCGTATCTCTGTTTTCGCTCGCTCTTCCCTTTGAAGTTGTTGCAATGCAGGCGCAGTCGCCGGAGCCGGTGCGTGCCCGCCATGGCATGGTGGTCAGCATTCAGCACGATGCCTCCGACGCCGGTCTGGAGATGTTGAAGCAGGGCGGGAATGCCGTAGATGCGGCCGTGGCTGTCGGCTTCGCTCTGGCGGTTGTCTATCCACAGGCAGGCAACATCGGCGGCGGCGGATTCATGCTCATCCGCGACAAGCACGGCAAGACACACTTCCTGGACTACCGCGAGAAAGCTCCGGCAGCCGCCTCAGCCAACATGTATCTCGACGAGAAGGGCAACGTCATTCCGCGCATGTCGATCACAGGCTACAAGGCCAGCGGCGTGCCGGGAACAGTGGCCGGGCTTACCTATGCGGAGCAGCACTTCGGCAAACTCGGTCTGGCAAAGGTCATGGCGCCGGCCATCCGTCTGGCGGAAGAGGGCTTTACCTTTAGCGACGAGGAGGTTGGTACCCTGCATAGCGCCAACCTGGCGAAGTTCCCCACATCGCACCGCATCTACCAGCGCGACGGCAACTTCTATACACCTGGCGAAGTGTTCAAACAGCCGGAGCTGGCGGCAACGCTGCGCCGCATCGTTGCTGACCCCACTGAGTTCTACAAGGGAAAGATGGCGCAGCAGATCGCCGACTTCGAAGAGAAGAACGGTGGCCTTATTACCGCTGCCGATCTGGCCGCGTATGAGGTGAAAGATCGCAAACCGATCGAGGGGAACTATCACGGCTATCACATCATCACCTCGCCTCCGCCAAGCTCGGGCGGCATTGTGCTGCTGGAGTCGCTGGGCATTCTTACCGGCTATGACCTGCCGAAGTTCGGTGCAGATCGCAGTGCGGCACAGGTCAACTTGATTACGGAGGCATATCGTCGCGCCTTTATGGACCGCGGAGACTATCTCGGTGATCCCGACTTCATGAAGATGCCACTGAAAGAGATGGCCAATCCGAAGTATCACGAGGCCTGGCGTAAGACCATCACGGTTGGCAAGCCCACGCCATCGAAGGACCTGGTTCGCCCTGCGGGCTTCATGCCTCCCGCACCCACGGTTCCTCCGGCAAAGGAGTCGACTGAGACCACGCACTTTTCTGTGATGGATGCGGATGGTATGGCCGTAGCCAATACCTACACGCTGAACTTCCTCTTCGGTTCAGCAGTGACCGTCGATGGCCTTGGCTTCCTGCTCAATGATGAGATGGACGACTTCGCCTCCAAGATGGGCGTGCCCAACGGCTTCGGGCTGATCCAAGGACCGGCGAATGCGATTGCTCCCGGCAAGCGTCCGCTCTCGGCGATGACGCCCACTATCGTGACGACGAAGAATCACTGGTACCGTAAGGGCAAGGTACGTTTTGTGCTTGGCTCGCCCGGTGGGCCCACGATCATCTCGACCGTGGCCAACAACATTATCTCCATCCTCGACAATCATCTAAACGTGCAGCAGGCTGCGGACGCACCGCGCTTCCATCACCAGTACCTTCCCGATGAACTCAGCGTGGAGAAGAAGTTCCCGCTCGAGGTGGTGGAGCAGTTGAAGGCAATGGGCTACACCATCAAGCGCTCCGGCGAGTTCGATGAGAAGAATCCAGGCGTCTGGGGCGACAGCGAGTTGATTGCTGTTGATCCCAAGACTGGAGAGTTGCTCGGCGGACACGATGGACGCCGGAAGTTTGGAAAAGCTGCGGGATACTGAAAGCAGTTGCCAGTTGCCAGTTGCCAGTTGCCAGTTGCCAGTTGCCAGTTGCCAGTTGCCAGTTGCCAGTTGCCAGTTGCCAGTTGCCAGTTGCCAGTTGCCA
>JAEKKE010000285.1 GCA_019510535.1 Acidobacteriota bacterium | reverse complement strand
TGATCTGTCCACCCCGTCGGCAGACCACCTGTAGCCGCATTCACCACCAGAGTGACCGTCGCCGAGTGCGTCAGTGTGCCGTCGACGCCTGTGATTGTCAGAGTGTAGGTACCCGCTGGTGTTGTCGTTGCAGTCGAGACCGTTAGCGTCGAGCTTCCCGAGCCGGAGACCGATGCTGGGCTGAGGCTGGCGGTAGCTCCAGTTGGCAATCCGCTCACACTCAGGTTCACCGTATCGGTAAAGCCGTTCAGCGCGCCTATCGTGGTTGTGTACGTGGTGCCGTTGCCCTGCGTCACCGTCTGCGAACTCGGTGTGGACGAGATGCTGAAGTCCGCCGGTCCCTGCACCACCAGCGTCACGGTCGCCGAGTGCGTCAAGGTACCGCTGGTGCCCGTGATCGTCAGTGTGTACGTGCCCACTGGAGTTGTCGTTGCTGTCGAGACTGTCAGCGTCGAGCTACCTGAACCCGCGACCGACGTTGGGCTGAAGCTGGCGGTTGCTCCAGCAGGCAGGCCGCTCACGCTCAGACTGGTCGTGCCGGTGAAGCCGTTCACAGCGCTGATCGACGCCGTGTAGGTGGTGCTATTACCCTGCGTCACTGTCTGCGAGCTTGGAGCTGCCGAGATACTGAAGTTAGACGGTCCCTGCACAATCAACGTCACTGTACTTGTGTGCGTCAGAGTGCCGTTGGTGCCCGTGATCGTCAGCGTGTACGTCCCGGCTGCAGTTGTCGTCGCAGCCGTCAATGACAGCGTTGAGCTTCCCGAGCCGGAGACCGATGCTGGACTGAGGCTGGCGGTAGCTCCAGTTGGCAATCCGCTCACACTCAGGTTCACCGTATCGGTGAAGCCATTGAGTGCGTTGACCATCGTTGTGTAGGTGGTGCTGTTCCCCTGCGTCACCGTTTGCGAAGCCGGTGTATCCGAGATGCTGAAGTCAGGTGTCGGAGTGCCGACTGTCATTCTGTGAATGACGATCGAGTTGTTGTTGTAATTGTCCTTGCTGACCAGGTAGTCGCCATTGCTCGCCTGGTAAGCGCGAATGCCGTACATCGAATCCACATCGTTGCCCACCGCCACGTTGGAGTTGGCAGTGGTCATCGTCAGATCATTGGCGCCGGTCGTCAGGTTGTAGGCGTCGATATCGGGCACGGTATGGACATACGAGATGAACAGATAGTTGCCCGCCGCCGCGCGTCCCTTGGGGTTCTGCGTGGTCTTCAGGTTGATGACCTTGTCGGGAGTGGTGGTGTTGCCCGCCATCCAACCGTGGTACACCTCGACCCGGCCGCCGAGCGAGGTCCAATCGGTGCCGTTCCCGTTCATCAGGACCATCGTGTCGGTGGAGGGGATGTACTCGATGCCGGCCAGCGGCGCAATGGTCGACGGAGTCGGTGTGGTTGTTGGCGTTCCGTAGATCGGCTTGCCATTGGCATCAAAGCCCGTCAACGGGTAATGGGTGATCGCGTTGGTCTTATCCAGGCCCACCCAGATATCGCCATTCGTGTCGAGACAGAATCCGTTCCGGACACGAGCCAGGGTATTGAAGTAGTTGGTATAACCCGCCGGACTGGTCTGGCCCGGCAGAGTGCCGAAAGGAACCGATGCGTAATGGCCAGTGGGGAAATAAGAAAAGATGAAGAGGTCAGGATTCTGGCCGGTGGCCGCGAGGATGCGATGGCCATTGACGCTGGTCATGAGACCGAAATCGAACCCACGGCTGTTGTTAGTTACATCCACGCGCGGATCTGTCGGATAGTCGAGCGCGTCGACGCTGTTGCCAACGTATCCTCCGCCGCCCGTACCCGAGAAAACATCCTGACCGCCATACAAATAAGCGCCGTCGGTGCCGGGGTCAAAGGCGGCGTTGCCTTCGAAGTTCAGTGCCTGCAGCGTGTACTGCAGCACCCCGGAACTGTTGTACGCGTGAAGATCGGTCTTTCCGTTGCGTCCCAGGTCCCAGGTTCCTCCCCAGGGATTGTTGATGACGTACAGGTTGCCGGTGCTGTCTTTTCCTATGCCAACGATGCGCGTGAAGCGCTGGCTACCGGTCTGCCCCTTGACTCCGGCGGTGGTGTCGAGATATCCGCCTTGTACACCGAAGGTTCCAACCAGAGTCGGCGTGCTCGACAGATTTCCGTAGATCTGGATGTTCATGTTCGGCCCCTGATCGCCGACCATCAAATGGTTATTGGCGCTGTCAAAGTACAACGCCGAGGGCCTCGCGCTGGAACCCATGCTGATGGTGTTCAGCACATTGCCCGACGGGCCAAACTCCTGGATCGTGCCCTCGTTCATCTGGGCGACCCATACGTTCCCCGATCCGTCGACCGCAATCGCGCCCGGATCGGTGAGGCTCCAATCCGATTGCCACACGCCGGCCGTTGTGTAGCACCGCACCAGGTTGTCAGGATGATCGCTGACATACACCAGCGTTCCGGTATCGGCGATGCCGGTGATAACGTCCGCGCGTTTCTCGGTCTTATCTGTACTTGCCGACCATGTCAGATCCCGCGTGTGGGTGCTGCGGTTATAACGGCCAATATAGCCGCTTCCTCCGAGACCGGTGTTGTATTGCAGTGCAGCGAAGAGATTGGTGCTATCGCCGCTGATCGCCCCACCCATGGTCTCGCCATGCGCGCCGATGGTGCCTGTCTTTTGGGCGTTCTGATAAATGTTGATGCTTCCCTGACTCTCGTCCCACATGGAGGCGGTATAGAGGACGCCCTCAGGCGCCACCCACATGGACAGGAAAAGACGGGCGATCGCAAAGAATGCTGACCAACCTCGTTTTGCGGGCATAGGGGATCTCCTAAGCCTTCTGCTTTTTAGGAATGAGCGAGAAGGCTGTAGCACGGTGGCGTTGTAAATTCCACGAGCCTTCTAACTTGCGGTGCAAAAGCGTGTCAACGAGAATGACCTACCCAATCTATTCCGGGAAATGCGTTTCATTTTTACGGTAGGTTCTTTGAGTAGAGCCCGCATCTTTGCGCGAAGGAATTCCCAACAACAACGCGGATCTTCTCGAACCATGCGCTCTTTCCGCATGCACTCCATAGGTGCCTCTATAGGAGGGTGAGTTTGTTTCACACAGTAAAACCGTCGGCCGTGGACATGACGTCTCCTCAAAATGTCATGCTCCCAAGCGCTGAAGGCGCGCCCTATACCAGCCTGGGGCAACGCCCCAGGTTTCGGGCCGAAGAAAATATAGAGGGCTGAAAGCCCGATCTATAATTCCGACTCTCGATGAACGCGGATTTGTCGATGCTTGGCCTCTCCTCTCCTAGGCACGACCCTTCAGATGGCACGAACATATCTCTCATAACGTGACGATAAATTCGCTTTGCACTGTAGAGCTATAGCGCGGGCCTTCAGCCCTTTAATACCTTGTGGGCACCTAACCTGGGGCGTTGCCCCAGGCTGGTATAGAACGCGCCTTCAGCGCTTATCCTCGCCTGGGGATGCCATATGGGCTACGAATACAGCCCGCCTTACTCGCTCTGAATCCCCGAGGCAAAATGCCTCTTCCGGGATACCCAGGGAAATGCAGATATGACTCTAAGAACATAATGGTTGCAGCGGAGGCCACTCATGTGGCCTCCTTTTCTTTGCATGAAGAAGAACGTATTTCGCTGGTGTGCAGTTTTGATTGCGGCATTGACCATCTCCGCAGTGGCCCAGACATGGGATCCGCCGGTTGGACGTCGTATCACCTACAAGAAGGTGGATGGGCGCGAGCTTGGGTTATGGATTCTTGAGCCGAAGGACGTCGGTGCGCGGGACTATGCCCCGGAGCGACCGGCTGTGTTGCTGATTCATGGCGGCGGCTGGGTGAACGGCGCTCCCGGTGTGCACAACGAGCAGGCGAAGGCCGTTGCCGCACATGGCGCGGTTGCGATTCTGCTGCAATACCGTTTGCTTGCGGCCACCTCGCATGAGGAACCGCGCATCTGCGTCGAAGATACGAAGAGTGCGATGCGATGGATTCGCGCGCATGCATCGGAACTCCGTCTTGATGCGAAGAAGATTGCGGCAGGCGGAAGCTCTGCCGGTGGATACAACGCCGCATATGCTGCCGTTAAGCCGGAATCGGCTGCGCCGCTGTGGGACGATTCGCAGGATGATCTGCGCGTCTCCGCCAGGCCGGATGCTCTGGTACTGCTGAACCCAGCGCTCGATGTTCACTATGCAAGCAATCTGTTTCATCACGACGAAAAGCTTTCGCCGATGAGTTATGTGAACAAAGACGCTCCGCCGATGTTAATCATGAGCGGCAGCGACGATCCGGTGATCCATGCGGACGTGCTGCGCAGGTATGCCGGACAGTTGAAAGCCGCAGGCGCGCGGTGCGAGCTGCATATCTATCCCGGACAGGTGCACTCGTTCTATAAGAAGGAGCCATATCTCTCCGAAACGAATGCGCTGATGGTGGAGTTTCTGTATTCGCTGGGGTTTGTCTATCGCTGATTGGTGGGTGCCATAGTTCCTTTCCAAGATGGAATCCTTCTTCTGCTACTAACTTGGGAACTATAGAGCGGGCCTTCAGCCCTTTAATACCTTGTGGGCAGCTAACCCTGGGACGTTGCCCCAGGCTGGTATAGAACGCGCCTTCAGCGCTATCCAGTCCACGGCTCCCACCCCATTCGAGCTACGCTCGAATACTCATCGCGGTCGCGATGAGTATCACACTCACAACTGACGCCTGAACTCTGACGGCGTTGTGCCCATACGCTTCTTGAAGACACTTGCGAGATGCGACTGGCTGGAGAAGCCACATGCCGCGGCCAGCGTCATCGCATGCTGGATGCGCATCTGCATGTGGTATTCATACGGCGTAAGACCGGTAGTGACCTGGAACATGCGGAGGAAATGGGCTCTGCTGTAACCACACAGCTCTGCCAGATCGCTGAGCCGGATCCGCTCATGTAGATTGGCGCGAAGCATCTCTGCAACCCGGCGGAAGATATACGGTGGCAGAGCAGAGATCTTCTCCCGGTAGGCTGAGGCTCGCTCCGCATGCAGTTCGAGAGAGCGGATTGCAAGCTCGTGCGTGAGTGAATCTACATAAAGCCGGCCGCAGGGAGCGCCACTCTGCAGGAGCTCGATGAGCCTTTCGAAGAGCTGGCGCAGCCGGATGTCGTGAAGGTTGGTGCGAATGTGCAGCGGGATCGCGCGTCCGCTGAACTCTTCTTCCATGACCTGCTGCATGTACTCCGGCGCGAAGGCACAGTAGGCAAACTCCGCCGGCCCCTTCACCTTTACCTCCGTAATCCGGCCCGCCGGGAACAGGGTGATTGCGCCCTCTGACTTTACGATGTTTCTGAACCGGCCCAATGGTGTGCGTTGCTCGAACACCGTAGAACGCGCCAGATGCATGGAGACGATATGGGCATCCAGTTGGGCTTCGACTCGTTCTCCCGGCTCACAGACGTACCGCTCCATCAATACCGGCTCAGGAAAATCGATTTCCCGGCTGGTGAACAGAACCCTTGCGGGCCCCGGAGCAATGACGGACGTCAGTGATTCATGAGAGGCTGTTATTGTCTGGAACATAGGCAACCGGCCGCTCCCTCCCACAGTAACTTAGTTAGATGACCCGCTAAACCGTTTCGATCCAAAGAATTTAGCTCAAACCAGATGGCACGCGGATGCGTCTTCCCATTGAGACTGCAGCCCGGGCATAAAGTCGCATGATTCTGTGAGACTGTCGCCAGACGCGACCCATAAACTGCACATTTGAGGGACCCCCAATGTGGATTGTTCGCCTTGCGCTCCGACGCCCCTATACCTTCGTGGTGCTGTCGTTGCTGCTGTTTATTCTTGGCCCGGTCATGATGATGCGGACGCCGGTCGATATCTTTCCGAATATCGACATCCCGGTGGTCTCTGTCATCTGGAACTACTCCGGCCTCTCGCCCGAGCAGTTAAGCGATCGCATCGTGGTGACGTTCGAGCGAAACCTGACCACCACGGTGAACGACATCGATCACACCGAGTCGCAGACGTTGAATGGCGTCTCGGTCGTCAAGATCTTCTTTCACTCGAATGTGAACATTGCTCAGGCGGTGGCGCAGGTGACGGCAGTCTCCCAGACAGCGCTTCGCCAGTTCCCGCAGGGTACGACTCCTCCGCTTGTCATTCAGTACAGCGCATCGAGCGTTCCTGTCCTGCAGCTTGGCCTGTCGGGACAAGGGCTGACCGAACAGCAACTGAACGACTTCGGCCTGAACTTCATCCGTACGCAGCTCGCTACGGTGCAGGGAGCGCAGATGCCGTACCCCTACGGCGGAAAGCAGCGCCAGGTTCAGGTCGATCTCGATACGCAGAAGATGCAGTCGTTCGGGGTATCGGCGGCGGATGTGGTAAACACCATCGCCCAGCAAAGCATTATCCTGCCGGCCGGCGATGTGAAGATGGGCCACCTGGATTACCAGGTGGAGACCAACAGCGCTCCCTCAACGATCGAGGGGCTGAACAATCTGCCCATCAAGACGGCCAACGGGGCCACCATCTACATCCGCGATATCGGCAACGTACGCGACGGGTTCCCGCCGCAGACCAATATCGTGCGTGTCGATGGCCAGCGCGCAACGCTCATGACCATTCAGAAGATCGGTAAGAGCTCCACGCTGGATATCATCTCCAACATCCGTGCATTTGTCCGTGGGGCCATCAGTGGCGTCGTTCGTGAGGCGGTCATCGCTGCGGCCCTCACCGCCATCATGATCCTGGTCTTCCTGGGGAGCTGGCGCTCGACGATCATCATCGCGGTTTCGATTCCGCTCTCTATCATCTGTTCCCTGCTGATGCTCGCCGCCCTGGGTGAAACCATCAACATCATGACGCTGGGCGGACTCGCCCTTGCCGTCGGAATCCTGGTAGACGACGCGACCGTAGAGATCGAGAACATCAATCGCAATATCGAAGAAGGCAAGGAGGTCGAACAGGCGATTCTCGACGGCGCCGCTCAGATCGCGGTTCCGGCCTTCGTCTCTACACTTTGCATCTGCATCGTCTTCGTGCCGATGTTCTTCCTCGGCGGTGTCGCGAGGTACCTCTTCGTTCCCTTGGCAGAAGCAGTCGTCTTCGCCATGCTGGCCTCTTACTTCCTTTCGCGGACCATCGTTCCCACGATGGCAAAGTATCTTCTGAAGCCGCACGAAGAACATGCGCAAAAGAAGGGATCGATCTTCACGCGGATGTCCCAGGCATTCGAACGAGGATTCGAACACCTGCGCAGCGGCTACATGAAGCTGTTGCATCTGTGTGTCGATCATCGCGTCCCTGTCATGCTGGGTATGGTCGCGTTCTGGGCCGTATCGATCGCACTGCTTTATCCCTTCCTGGGGCAGGACTTCTTCCCGAATGTCGACGGCGGTCAGTTCAAGCTGCACCTCCGGGGCCATACCGGCACCCGAATTGAAGACACCGCGGCGCTCTGCGACCACGTGGAAGACTTGATCCGCCGGGAGATTCCGGGGGCGGAGCTAACCTCGATCATCGATAACATCGGGCTTCCCTACTCAGGACTGAATCTCAGCTACTCCAACTCTGCCCCGGTCGGCACAGCTGATGCGGATATCCTGGTCTCACTCTCGGAAGATCATCATCCCACCGGCGATTACACCAGGAAACTACGCGAGAAGCTGCTGCAGCAGTTCCCCGGTGTCGAGTTCTACTATCTGCCGACCGACATGGTCAGCCAGATTCTCAACTTCGGCCTGCCTGCGCAGCTCGATATTCAGGTCGTTGGGCAGCAGGTCGCTCAGAACCGCCAGTTCGCGGAGACGTTGATGCGGGAGATCCGTCACGTCCCCGGAACCACCGATCTTCGCATCCAGCAGCCGTTCAATCTTCCTACCTGGAAGGTGAACGTCGATCGCACACGCGCGCAGCAGGTTGGATACAGCGAGCGCGACGTGGTGCAGAATGTACTGGTCGGCCTGAGCGGAAGCTTCCAGACCTCGCCGACCTTCTATCTGAATCCTCAGAATCACGTCAGCTATAACATCGCGGTGCAGACACCGGAATCGAAGGTACAAAACCTCTCGGATCTGCAGAACTTCCCCATCGCGTTGAATGGAAGCGGCCGGGACCCGCAGATTCTGGGCAATCTTGCTTCTATCGAACGCGGGACCGAACAAGGCACCGTAAGCCATTACAACGCACGTCCTGTCATCGACATTGATGGCGCGGTGGAAGGCACCGACCTGGCAAGCGTCGCCAAGCGCATCAACCAGATCGTGGCAGAACACCAGAAAGAACTTCCACGCGGTTCGCAGATCTTTATCCGCGGGCAGATTCAAACGATGAAGGACTCGTTCGAAGGACTCATCTTCGGCCTGCTCTTCTCCGTTGTCCTTGTGTATGCGCTGATAGTCGTCAACTTCCAAAGCTGGCTCGATCCGTTCATCATCATCTCCGCATTGCCTGGCGCGCTTTGCGGTATCGTGTGGTTCCTCTTCCTGACGCACACCCATCTCAGCGTTCCTGCCCTGACCGGATCGATCATGTGCATGGGTGTCGCGACAGCAAACTCAATTCTGATGATCAGCTTCGCCAAGGATCAGATGATTGCGGGAGAGAACTCGCGCGCCGCCGCGCTGCAGGCAGGCTTTACACGCTTCCGGCCGGTTCTGATGACGGCCCTCGCCATGATGATCGGTATGGTGCCAATGGCTCTTGGCCTTGGAGACGGTGGTGAGCAGAATGCACCGCTTGGCCGCGCCGTCATCGGTGGCCTGCTGCTGGCGACCTTCGGAACGTTGACCTTCGTTCCAATGTTCTTCTCCTTCATGCATCGCAACGACAAGCCAGCGGTGGAAGCAACGCTGGACGAGAGTGAGATATGAGCGAATCAAAGCACAATGAAATCGGTGGCGGGCAGCATCCGGAGCAGATCCCGCAGCAAGGGAGCTACCGCAACGTCGTCCTCGGTCTGATCCTCGTCCTGCTGCTGTTGGTGATTGGCGCCGTGGCGGGTGTGCTCACACGCGGCAAGGACGATAAAGATCTGGAGAGATACACCGCAGCCAACGCCGCGCCTACCGTAGACCTGGTCGCTCCCAAGCGGCAGGGTGCGGGGAAAGAGATCGTTCTTCCGGGCAATATGCAGGCGTTCACTCTGGCGCCGATCTATGCCAGAACCAGCGGCTACGTTCGTTCGTGGACACACGACATCGGTTCCCATGTAAAGCAGGGCGAGCTGCTTGCAGTCATCGAGACTCCGGAGCTCGACCAGCAGCTTGCACAGGCGAAGGCCGATCTGGAAAGCGCGAAGACGAATGCCAGTATCGCGAAGGTCACCTCGGACAGATATCAGGATCTCGTCTCCAGCAACGCCGTCTCGCAGCAGGACACCGACAATGCAGTGAGCGTGACTCAGCAGCGAAATGCCGCGGTGCAGTCTGCCGAGGCTAATGTGCGCAGGCTGCAGGAGCTGGTTGGCTTTGAGCGCATCATTGCTCCCTTCGATGGTGTGATCACGGCTCGCAACCTGGATGTGGGGCAACTGATCACGGCAACGGGAAGCACCGTGACCGCGGGCGCTGGAACCAATGTTGTCAGCCGGCAGGTCTTTGACCTGTCAGATATACGCAAGATGCGCGTCTTCGTGAACGTTCCCCAGATGTACACGCCCGATGCCGTCGTTGGCATGACCGCCTCGCTGACACTGCCTCAGTATCCGGGAAAGACCTTTACAGGAAAGCTTGTACGTACCGCCAGCGCCGTTGATCCCGGCACGCGAACGTTGCTCGTGGAAGTGGATGTCGACAACAAAACCGGAGAGTTGCTGCCCGGAAGCTACACGGAAGTTCATCTGAAGTCGAATGGCGAGATCCCAGTGCTGCTCATTCCTGTAACCGCGCTCATTCTTAACGCGGACGGACAACAGGTAGCCACTGTCGATGCGCAGAATAAGGTCCACATGGTGCAAGTCACCACCGGCCGTGACTTCGGAGCCAACGTAGAAGTTCTGAGCGGCCTGCGAGAAGACCAGAAGGTTGTCTCCAATCCCCAGGACTCACTCGCGGAAGGCGATGTCGTTCGTGTTGTCGTGCCAAAGCAGAACAACGCGGGAGGCGCCAAGTGACACGCAGGGCAAATCTGGCTGCCGTAGGAATGCTTGGCGCTGTTCTGGGTATGGGCCTGGGTATGGGCGGCTGCAAGGTCGGCCCTGCCTACAAGGCGCCGGCAGTGCAGGCTCCTCCGGCTTATTCGGAAAACGGCGCCAATGGCGGGCCAAAAGGTAACTGGACCACCGCCACCCCCGCCGACGATAAGAGCCGCGGCCAATGGTGGACGGTTTACGGAGACTCCACTCTGGACCAACTGGAAGAGCAATGCGCCAATGCGAACCTGAGCATCGTTGCCGCCTCGCAGGCATACGAGCAGTCGCATGCACTGGTGCAGAGTGTGCGCTCGGCACTCTTTCCTTCCGTGTCCATTGGAGCCTCGGCCACGCGTAATCGCATTTCATCCTATAGGCCGCTGCGTCCGGTGACTGCCCCGAACTACTACTGGGACTTCCTGATTCCGCTCTCGGTAAGCTGGGAACCCGATATCTGGGGCCGTGTCCACCGCCAGATTGAGTCTGCGTCCGCCACCGCACAGGCATCCGCCGCCGACCTGGCGAACACGCGTCTCAGCCTGCAGGGAACGCTTGCAGCGACCTACTTCCAGATCCGCGGGATCGATCTGCAGGCCAAGCTGCTGCAATCGACCGTAGATGCATACACAGAGACACTGGGTCTGACAGAGAACCGCCGCAAGGGCGGCCTGGCGTCGGAGAGCGATGTCGAGCAGGCGAAGACGCAACTGGAACAGACGCGCGCGCAGTTGATCGATCTCGGCGTGCAGCGCGCCAAGCTGGAGCATGCGATCGCCGTTCTGATCGCGGTTCCAGCACAGACTTACAAACTTGCCGAGAAACCATTAGCCGGTGATCCGCCCGCGGTTCCTGTCGGTATCCCCTCAGAGCTGTTGCAGCGCCGGCCGGACATCGCCACAGCCGAGCGTCGCGTCGCCGCCGCGAACGCACTGATTGGCGTTCAGAAAGCAGCGTACTACCCAAACATCACCCTGGGCGCGAACGGTGGTGTCGAGAGCAGCGACATCACTACGCTGATGAATACGGGCTCTACTCTGTGGAACGCAGGCCCTTCGGCGAGCGAGATTCTTTTCGACGCAGGCCGTAGGAAGGCAAACGTGCAGGCTGCAGTGGCACAGCGGGAACAGGCGGCGGCTCTCTACCAGCAGCAGGTCCTCTCGGCCTTCCGCGACGTGGAAGATCAGCTCTCGGCTCTGCGCATCCTGGCGGATGAAGCCCAGGTGCAACAACGTGCGGTCGCCAGCGCCGAACGTTCGACTGAGCTTACTATCCTTCGATACAAGCGCGGGCTTGCACCCTACCTCGAGGTGCTGACCAACCAGACGATTCAGCTTTCCAACGAGCGTGTCGCCGCCGGACTGGTCGCGGACAGAATCGTAGCGAGCGTCGGATTGCAGATCGCCATCGGCGGAGGCTGGAACTCAGTACAACTGCCGAAGAATTAAGAGCAATCCACTGGGTGCCCCATCCATCGCAAATCGGGGTCCCCGACGGACTTGTTCGTTGGGGTGATAGAGCGATGGGTGCGAGATTCGGGCGAAGCTTGAACCGGGTGGGAGCCGTGGGCTTCAGAGGGTGCTGAAAAAGACTTTAAGATTTAAACAGGCAAGTCTGCTAGAAGGCGGATATGCGTGGTGATGAAGAGAGTCAGGACGAGCTATTCAGTTATGGGAGTCTGAGTGAGCGGATTCCGTTGAACCATCCATTGCGTCGGATCCGTCAGCTCGCCGAT
>JAEKKE010000284.1 GCA_019510535.1 Acidobacteriota bacterium | reverse complement strand
CTGCACCGCGCGAATTGTTATCAGCAATCTGCCACAGACGACGGTTCTGATACTGGAAACCGGTCTTAAAGGTGTGCTTGCCGTGCACGATCGAAAGCGAATCACCAATGCTGATGATATTTTCGTGACCACCCTGGTCGCCTGAGCCATCACCAACGTTGCCGTACCCGTTAATGGTGAAGCCTGCGCGGCCATTCTGGCGAGTGCTGGTCAAGGCCGTAACATTCTTCAGACCCGAAACTGCAGCCCAGTTCTTGCTGCTGTCTTGCAGAACACCCAGGGTGATGTTGTAAAACTCATTCCAGCCTACACGGACTTCGTTCACAATGTTCGACGAAATCAGATAGGTGTTACCAACCACAGCATTACGGCCAAGCAGCGGATTGGATGTGAAGCTGCCGCTCGCTTGAGGCGTCTGCTGCGATGAGTCGAAGTTGACATAGCGCCCGAAGAGAGAATTCTTCGTGGAAACCACCCAGTCACCACGAATGGTGTACTGGTTGTAGCTCTCAGTAAACGAACGGGTCAGAGCATAGTTATTGGTGCCGTATCCACTGACATAGCTGTCGCTTGTCAGAACGGGGTAGGTAGCCGCCAATACACTGGACGCCTGATTCGATCCCAAAGCCGCTGCATTCCAATTGGCCGGCATGTTGATACCAACGCAGCTGTTGCTATTGCTCGAGTTTTGAGCGCAGGGCGTTGCTGGTTTGACCGTGTTGTTGCCGGCAACGCTGGGGTCAGCATTCGCGGCATTACCTGCCAATTCTGCCTGCGTTGGGAAGAGAGCGAAGGTCGGGTTATCGCGCGTCAGCTTCAACCCTTCAAAGCCGCCGAACACAAACAGCTTATCTTTGATGACCGGAAAACCAATCGTGCCGCCATACTGGTGACGCGTAAAGTTTGGCTTCACCGGATTGGAAGCAACGGTCGTGAAGTAGTTACGAGCATCAAAAATCGCATTACGAGCGAACTCATAGCCCGAGCCGTGAATCGTGTTCGTACCCGACTTCGTGACCATGGAGACAACAGCCTGTCCCTGGCCATACTCGGTCGAGAAGGTCGAACGCAGCAGGTTGAACTCCTGAATTGTGTCAGCGTTCGGCTGCAGCGACATGTTGTTGAAACGCACCGAACGAACGTAGTTGCCATCCAGTACGTAGTTCGTTGACGAGGCGCGTCCACCGTCCACTGAGATGTACAGCTGGCGGCTCGTGGTCTGCGTACCCGTCTGGGCCGGTGTACCAGTCTGGCCGCTTTGCGGCGGCGAAACGCCCGGAGCCAGAGTGGCGAGCTGCAGCACGTTACGTCCATTCAGCGGTAGGTCGGTGATCTGCTTCTGGTCGATTACCTGGCCGACGGTGGCTTCCTGCGTCTGCAGCTGTGGTGGCAGTGTGCTGACTTCAACCGTGTCCGTCACTTCACCAACGCTCAGCGTGACTGAGCCATTGGCCGTCTTGCCGATTTCAATGTCGAGCGAGGGAATCTGGGCGGCCTTGAAGCCCTGCTTCTCAACGCGGATCTTGTAGTTGGAGGGCGGAACGTTGGGGATGGACCAGTCGCCGTCGTTGTTGCTGGTCGCGATACGCTCGGCACCCGTACCGTTGTTGATCAGGTGGATCGTCGCACCCGGAATGGCTGCGCCGGTGGCATCCGTTACCTTACCGACAGCATCGGAGCTGGAGCTGGCCTGACCGAAAGCGGCCGGGGAAGCAATGTTGAGAACGAAGAGAGGCGCTGCGGCGAGCATTACACCGAGCAGCGATCGCCTGGCGGCGCTGGTAATACCCCTGGAAGATAAGAACGGCTTCCGCAGGACAGCGTTCGTTCCGCTGCCAGCAGAAGCTGTTGGCTTGCTGTATCTGATCATGGTTAGCCTCCAAAATCATTTCTTTACTTCGGGTCAGAAAGACCCTGGTAGTGCAAATTGAGACGCCTCAAAAGTAGCGCCTACTTCCTTGTTGTCATCGCCCCGAACCGGGAATTCTTCTCCGGCTTTTGTTTTCCAAAGCCGATTCCTTCGCTGCAGAAAAATTGCGGTTCGTTTTGACTGCGGGCTTATATCACAACCAAAAAATCGTTGTGAAGCGTTTTTCTTTTTACTTTTTCTGGTGTTTTTGGCGCTGCCAGCCACTCACCACGAGAGCGGACTTCGCCTGGAACACCTACGAAGCCGGTTCACTTGATATCGCTGCATGGCACCCCCATCTTCCGAAATGCGGCTGTCTGCCGCGTAAAACCATTCCAGCGGAGCGAATCGCACATTGAGACGAATCAATTCACAACCGCTTACCTCCTCTTTTCAGAGGCGAACGGCATCCTACGCATGCCGCAAATCGGGTGTCAATACCGCATTTACATGGGGTGTGAAAAAGGAGGCGCGCTGAACGTTGTCGGCGCACCTTGGGGTTTACCATACAGTTTCCTCAGGAGCCCCTCCGGAATACGCAAATAACGGTTCTGGACTCCCCGGGAAACGCTCTGCGAGCCAACAGCGGCTCTGAAATACGGGTAACGCAGGAACCACCCCGGCGAACAAGTTCTCTGGGGACCCTAAAAAGGTCGCATCTGCCTGCGCGCTGGAAAGGTTCTCAGCAGCCGATACCCGGAAACGGACGGCATCCTACTCGCGAAAAAACGCACGTGTCAATCGGTGTTTATCGAGAGGATGAAGCCTGCTGATAAAAGCGCTGAAGCCCGCTGGAAATCCCATCCAGCAATGCTGGCCGGGGACCCGATGCTGTCTACTGCTCCCGGATTGTCGATGCCTCGCTAGACGATCGCGCGCACAACCACACAGTCGCTGCCTGCCTTGAGTACGGCCTGCTTCGCGGCAGCGGGTATGACGATAGCCGCGGCCGGTGTCAGCCCAAGCGTATCGCCCCCTTCAGAGGTCAGCGTAGCTTCTCCTGACAGCAGTACCAGGCACTGCGGCTTCCCGGGCGCCGCTACATCCAGCGTTGCTCCGGCAGCAAGTTCAACGCGATCGACGCTGAAGTAGCGCTCTTCGACCAATCGTGTGAAGCCGTCTTTTCGAACGGGAGCGCGCTTCCCTGCCGCCGTCGTGGCCTTCATCACCGCCAGCCCTTCTTCGAGATGAAGCTCACGCGGACGGCCATAGTCATACAAGCGGTAGGTAATGTCAGAGGTCTGCTGGACCTCCAGCAAGGTGACTCCCGGCCCGATGGCGTGGACAGTGTTGGCATCCACGTACACCAGATCACCGACACTCACCGGCTCAAAGTGCAGCAGGTCTTCGAGCCTTTCCTGCTTGATGGCCTCGCGCACCTGCTCGACAGAGACCTTCGGATCCTTGAAGCCCAGAGCCACAGTGGCTCCCGGCTCTGCGGCAAGGACGTACCAGCACTCGGTCTTTCCCTGGCTGTTCCTCTTCGCGGCCTGTTCGTCGTTCGGATGCACCTGCACGCTGAGCTTGTCATCGGGAAACAGCAGCTTTAGCAGCAGCGGGAACTCGCCGAGAGCCTTGCTGTCGCCCAGAAGCTCGTCCGGGTATGCAGCACTGAGCTCACGTAGCGTTTGGCCCGCAAACGGACCACCCTCCACGGTGCACTGTTCGCCGGTCAACCACGACTCGCCGATCTTTTCCGCAGGCCGATCGGTGTACCACGGCGTGAGGTTTGTACGACCCCAGATGCGGGCCACAAGCGACGGCTTCAAGCGGAATGGATTCAGGGAAGGCATAGGATTCACTCGAACTCGATATAGTTTAGCCAATGCGTTACACACAGAAGAAGACCTCTCTCCTCTGGCTGCTTGCCTTCGCTCTTGGGTGCACCGCAGGTGTGGCACAAGCTGAAGACCGCTGGATCGGTACCTGGGCCGCCTCTCCTGTCTCCGTGAAGAATGAAACCGCACTGGGCTCCGCTCCGATGACGATCCGCCAGACGGTTCACATCAGCCAGGGCGGTGAGACATTGCGTCTCTCGTTGACCAACGAGTTCGGCACGGAGCCGTTGACCATCTCCGCGGCATCGGTGGGCTTCTTCGCGAGCGGCGATACCATCGTCGACGGCTCGGCGCATCCGGTCACCTTCTCCGGCTCGCCCAGCATCACCATTGCACCGGGCCAGTTCGTCACCAGCGACAATATCAAGATCAACCTGCCTATCTTCTCGGATCTCTCCATCAGCCTGGAGGTACCGGCCCAGACGATTACGACCTTGACCGAGCATCCGCTGGCGAGCCAGAGCGCGTATCTGGTTCCGGGAGACCATGGCACGGTCGTCAATCTTCCTGAGCCGAAGGAGATTCGCAACTGGATCTTCATCAAGAATCTTCTCGTGCCGGCGACCAATAAGCGGACTGCCGCGATTGTCACCTTCGGCGACTCCATCACCGACGGCGCGCGCATGTCGCTGAACAGCAATCACCGCTGGCCCGATCTTCTGGCAGCACGACTGACGACAAACAAGAAGACCAAATATCTCAGCATCATCAATGAGGGCATTAGCGGCAATCGCATTCTGCACGACACCGCAGGTCCTAAAGCACTCGATCGCTTCGACCGAGATGTTCTCTCCGCTCCGGGAGTGAAGTACCTCGTGATTCTGGAGAGCATCAACGATATCGGCCGTACTTACTTCGCAAGGCCCGGCACCCAGCCCGGCGAAGAGGCAGTTACGGCACAGCAGATCATCGATGGTTTGAAGACACTGGTCGATCGCGCCCATGCAAAACAGATCAAGGTTTACGGAGCTACCCTGACGCCGTATGAGGGTGCTGCGTATTTCAGCGCCGAAGGCGAGAAGGATCGCCAGACAGTCAACGCATGGATTCGCACCAGCAAGGTCTTCGATGGTGTCATCGACTTCGACAAGATCGTCCGCGATTCAGCGGCTCCCTCGAAGTTTGCGAAGAAAGCCGATAGCGGCGACCATCTGCATCCCGGTGATGTGGGCTATCAGATGATGGCTGACGGCATTGATCTGCGGTTGTTTCAGTAATGTGTTGCGCGTGTCTCTAAATAACGTTGCTCAATCAGCCGTTGCGCGTCGCGCAACCGTTTCGCACCAAAGGTGCGAATGTCTTGCTTAAGGGCATGGCTGAAGCTGTCTAGTCTCCAGAGATGGTTTACAGTTTGTCTCCACACATCCTTTACAGATTGAGTGAGTTTGCAGGGCAGGGTTCCACGATCGTGGAACCCTGCCCTGCGAGGTCGAGTTCCCGGATGGGTG
>JAEKKE010000667.1 GCA_019510535.1 Acidobacteriota bacterium | reverse complement strand
GGCCGCAACCCGCTGGGTCGCCAAGCCGATCACCGGCGAGGTTACGCTGGAGCTGCGCCGCGGCAATGACTACTCGATCCTTAATACCGACTCGCCCAACCTGACCTTCAAGCCCGAGCGCCTGACTATGGAGAAGGGTGAGAGCACCTTCTCGCCCCGCGACCGTATCGGCCAGCTCACCATGCGCAACCTCGACATCATCGACACGCGCGAGAAGCTGCTGAGCTACGCCAAGTCAGGCCTGATCAAGCTGAGCCAGGGCACCGAGATGCCGCAGCTTAATTCGGGTGAGAAAGAGTAGTTGGGTTTCCAATGGCTGGGAGCCGTGGGCTTCAGCCCACCGTTTAGCAGTCACATAAAGATTGGGCTTTAGTCCTGGGTCTTTTCCTGACTTACAGAGAAGACCCAGGGCTAAAGCCCAATTCATTTAAGAGCTTGTGTCAGCGGGCTGAAGCCCGCTGCTCCCACCGTATCCGTCCCCAGAAATCCGACCAAAGGTCGACACATAGCGGTCTTCCTTTGCCGTGTCAGCTCGCCTGCATCCGCCACTCTGTTGGCGTACATCCAACCCGCTCGCGGAAGGCGCGGGTGAAATTCACCGGCGACTTGAAGCCGCAACGGATTGCAATCTCGCCGACCGGTTCCCTGGAGTGCTTCAACAACACCTTCGCTTCATCCATGCGGCGATCCAATAGATACTGATGCGGCGTCTGGCCGGTACTACCGCGAAACGCACGCGCGAAGTGGAAGGGGCTGATCTCCAGCTCTTCGGCGATCTGATCCAGATGAAGGTCAGTGGTGAGGCGCTCGTTCATGAACTCCATTGCGCGCCGCAGCTGCGGCCGTGGCAATCCGCCCTTGATCACCGGGGACTTGTAACCTCCGCCCGCATATTTCCGCAGCAGGTGATGCTGCAGGTCCAGCGACAGCAGATTTGCGTACAGACTTCCCAGCGGCCAACCGTCCTGTACCTGTCTGCCCATCTCCATCAGCAGGTTACGCAGGCCGCTGTCGGTCGTCGACCATTGCGGGGAGAAATTCACCTCCGGCGAGCCGGTCGTCTCCTCTGCCAGCCTGGCGATCTCGCTTGATCGCAGTGAGAGCAGCCCAGCGCAGCCGGTCGCGTGTGCCCGCCGGCAGCACGATCATCGATCCCGGAGCGGTGGTCTCAACCCGGTTCTTCCCTTCTGTCCACCACTCGAAGTCCGAATCGCCGCTGAGTTGCAGGTGGAGGCACAGATCTCCATGCTCATGCTCGGGGATCTCCATCGGCTTGACCGAATGACGCTCCAGCACCACACCCGGCCATGGCTGCTCCGCCGCCTGGACCGGCTCCGGCAAAAGCGGGACAAGATCCCGGTTGCGGATCACCAGAATGCGGTCGGCGGAGCTCATCTTTTAAGAGTACGCCTCCTCATTCCAGCAAGATTTGCATACTCCGGGACCCGGGCAGCTACATCCTAAGTACGGATCGAAAGTTGGATCGGGGAGGCTACCATGGGCAAGTTTACGGAGTGGGTCAGCGAATCATTCATCTGGGGCGTAGGCGTCACCCGCCCCAAGCCGGGCAGCGAACGCTTTGCCGCGCGTTACATCACCGGACTGCTGTTGGGAGCCATTGCGCTTCTCGCAGCCGTCTTCCTGGTTGTTGTCACCCACATCTAACCGGTGGCTGCCCGCCTCTTCGCGAGCCGGCGGGCGCCT
>JAEKKE010000283.1 GCA_019510535.1 Acidobacteriota bacterium | reverse complement strand
CGATATACAGCCAGTTCGCGCTGGGATCATGCACGTAGGACACGTTCATGATCGCGGGCATGGTCTCGACCGGGAGGTAGTAGTCCGGAGGCGTGGCCACAAGGCGGTCGCCGTAGAAACCCTTCGGCGCGATGCCTACGATGATGACAGGTTTCGTATTCACCCAGAAGGTACTACCCACAACCTTTGGATTGCCTGCGAAGTCTCGTTGCCACGCGGCATAGCTGATTACCGCCGTCATCGGCGCAGCCTTGGTATCGTCTGCATCGGTAAACAGGCGCCCGGCATAAGGGCGCAGTCCAAAGGTCCGGAAGTAATTGCCCGAGACGTACTCGCCCATGACCGATTTCGGCAGGGCGCCGGCCTCGTCTCCACGCACTGTGACCGGGCGGAAGGTGAAGCCTGCCTGGATGGCAGCCAGTTCCTCGAACTCTGGCGCGCCCTTTTTCATCCGGTCGTAGGCTTCGGTAGAAAAGAGGGAATAGTTACCATCGCTTCGCCAACCGGAGCCGACGCAGCAGTCATTCGAATCGCCGACATGCACCAACGCTGACGGATTGGCTGCAGGGAGGCTCCGCAACAGAACGCTGTTGACCAGGGTGAAGATTGCCGCGTTTGCTCCAATTCCCAACGCCAGCGTAAGCAGTACGGTCACCGTAAACGCGGGCGTTTTCTTTAGCTGCCGCAAGGCATAGCGAAGATCCTGAGCAAAGGTGGTCATTGCGAGCACTCCTCCGTGAACAAAGAACACAACTGCATGTGGACGGCCAGGCAATTCGCCGTCGTTGACTCCGAAAAATCAAAGACTTCAATAGTTGAGTTACCCGCAGTCATGTCCGGAAGTGAAATCATGCGTCCAGTTACGGACAGTCGGGTTTAGGACTTATTTGCGCTGTTTACGGCCATCTGAGGGAATGAGCGTTCGCCTGTACCCGTGGGCAGCCGTACCTCAGCGATACAGCCTGTCACTCCATCGGTGCGGTTCGCCAGCCGTACCGCTCCAGAATGTCCTTCGGCGATCTGCTGCGCGAGCACCAAACCGATGCCTGTCCCGGTAGGTTTGGTGGTGTAAAAGGGCACAAACAGGTTGCTCGCATTGCTCAGCCCTGGACCGTTGTCGAGGATGGAGATGGTGACCTCACCGTCGACCTGCCGCCATGCGATGGATACGCTCGCGGTGGCTGCATTCTCCGCATCCGGGCCTAAAGCGGCCTCGGTTGCGTTACGCACAAGATTGATCAGCGCCTGCTGCAACTGGTCGGCGTCGGCCTGGATGGCGCACTCTTCGCCATCGATCACACGTACGCGAAGGCGGGTTTCCAGCTTGGCGACTCTCTGAATCAGACTATTTATCTCTACCGAAGCAAGCCGAGGAGCAGGCAAGCCCATCAGTTGCCGGTAGGCCTGGAGAAAACGATTGAGTGACTCGGAGCGGTTTTCGATGACCTCCAGGCCGCGATCGAAGTCCTCCAGATCCGTAGCGTTGATGCCGGGCCGCAACTGCCCTCGCAGACTGGCGGCGATGGACTTGATTGGGGTGAGGGAATTATTGATCTCGTGGCCGAGCACCCGGATAAGCCGTTTCCATGCCAACCGCTCTTCTTCTCTTAACGCCGAACTGACGTCTGCCAGCACCAGCAGTTGATGGGGAACGCCGTGAAGCCGAAAGCCGGTGCGCTTCACCATCCATCGGCCGGGCTGGGCGCCGGTATCCATCGTCAGCAGATCTTCATCGGCAGCACCGGCAAAGCGTTCCAGGCCAAGCTCTCGTGCGGTGTGTCCGAGGGCCGCGCCTATCTTCAGGCCGAAAACGTGTTCCGCCGCTGTATTCAGCAGCTTCAAACGCCCCTCAGGATCGAAGGCCATGACCGGTGAGTGCATGGAGTCGACAACTCGCTCGACAAGCGCAATCGCCTCCAGCGCGCCGGCGCGCTGCGACTGCAACATATTGGCCAGGGCATTGATCTCGATAGCCAGATCACCGATCGCATCCTCGCGTCGCGCACCGCGCGCACGGAACGAATAATCGTCCTCCCGCAACGCCGCTACCACGTTGGTAAGGGTTTGCAGGGGGCGTGTAATCTGCTCCATCGCGATGGAGGTAAGAAAGGCCCAGAGCAGCAGATAGAAGGAGAGCAGGATCGCCGTCACAATCGGATCGACGGCATTGGCGTACAGCAGCCACCAGCAAAGAACCAGCCCGGGAGCTCCGAAGATCCAGAAGAGCACCCGCAGGCGCGACTCAAAGCCCAACCGTCTCTTCGAGCGCTGCAACGGAATGCGTTGTATCGTTGGTCCGCTTGCGGGCTGGTGCTCAGAGTCCATACTTTTCGATACGGCGATAGAGCGCTCCGCGGCTTAGGCCCAGGGCATCTGCCGCGTGGCTCACATTCCCGTTCGCACGGGCAAGCGCCTTCCGAATAAGAATAGCCTCAACCGCTTCGAGACTCATATCGTCCAGGCTCTGCGAAGCAGAGCTGCGATGCTGCGCCTGCAGACCAAGGTTTGACGCCTCAATCCGTGTTCCTCTCGCCATCAGCACAGCGCGCTCCATAGTATGGTCGAGCTCGCGGACGTTACCCGGCCAGCCGTACTGCAGCATCTGTTGCAGGGCATTGGCTTCGAAGCCCTCAAGCTGGCGGCGGTAGCGCGCAGAGTACTTTGCAAGGAAGTGTGCGGCCAGTGCGGGAATATCCTCGCGGCGATCCCGTAGCGGAGGAAGAGAGATCTCCACCGTATTCAACCGGAAGAGCAAGTCTTCGCGGAACCGGCCGGCTTCGCATTCGGCCCGCAGGTCGGCGTTGGTTGCCGACAGCATACGTACATTCACCTTCTGGGTGCGTGACGATCCAACGCGCTCCATCTCTCCTGTCTCAAGCACGCGCAGAAGTTTGGCCTGCTGGCGGATGGGGATATTGGCGATCTCGTCCAGGAAGAGAGTTCCGCCGCTGGCCAGCTCAAAGCGTCCAATACGGTCGGTGCGGGCATCCGTGAAGGCGCCCTTCACATGGCCGAACAGCTCGCTCTCGAAGGTACCCTCGGGAAGAGCACCCGTATTGACCGCGACTATTGCGCGATCGGAGCGCGTTGAGAGGCGATGTAACGTCTGGGCGACGACTTCCTTGCCTGTACCGTGTTCGCCGGTGATCAGCACGTTGGCATCGGACGGGCCGATGCGTGCCATCATCTCGACCACACCGCGCATCGCCGGCGCCGATGCGATGAAGTCAGGAGCCCCTGAGGCGCGGAGAAGACGGTTTTCAGCCTCGAGCCGCTGCATGCGCCGCTGGCTGCGGTAGAGTTCCGTCTGCGTGCGAAGAACGCTCAGCAGGCGGGCGTTCTCCCAGGGCTTCTGGATGAAGTCGCTGGCTCCCCGGCGCATAGCCTCGACGGCGAGGTCGATGTTGCCCCAGGCCGTCATGACGATGACCGGAAGCTGCGCATCGATCTCTTTGATACGGGCAACCAGCTCCAGTCCCTCCTGGCCGGAGGTGGTGTCGCGCTCGTAGTTCAGATCGATGAGGACGCCATCGAACTCCTCGTGCGCAATCGCCTCCAGCGTCAGGGCCGGGGTCCGAACCAGCTCCAAGTCGTAGCCTTCGGGCTTGAGCAGCAGGCGAATAGCCTCAAGAATGTGCGGCTGATCGTCGGCGACAAGTAGTTTGCCGGCCTGCCTTCGATCCGATCCCTTCGCATCTGAAACCATTACTGCCTCTGCCATGTATCCAATCCCAACTGTTTTACTGTCCGCCAGGAACCGTTCCGGTTCTCGCTGATTCTATCGAAATGTCGTGCGATTCCAGTGTGACACCCAGGGTCCGGTCGAGCTCGACCCTTGCTTTCTGATAGGCCGTCATTGCTGCGACCAGGGTAGACTCCGCGGTGGAGAGGTCGCGGCGAGCCGTGAGTGTCTGCAGGTTCGACCCTGCACCGAGTTCCTGCTCTTTGGCGGTGATCTCGAAAGTCCGCTGCGCAAGATCCCGCGCCTTGCGGGCAGACTCCACACGGGCACGACTCTGTTGCAGCGTGTATTGCGCGTTGCGCACCTCGATGCGGATCTGCTTTTTCAGCTCCTGGGTGCGCAGCTCCGCCTGGCGTGTTTCCAGCTCTGCGCGGTACTGATCCGACTTGGCAACCCGGTTGCGGATAGGGATATTGACGTTGATGCCGACATAGTAGTCCGGGGCAGAGTTATTGAAGGCGCCGTTCACCGCTCCATGCCAATTCATGGGTTGAGTGGACGCAACGCCTGCGGAGGGATTGGGCGGGCCGGCAAGGCCGCTGCCACCGTAGTAGGCGGAGAGCGAGACGGTGGGAAGCAAGGCATTGCGTGCCGCGCCGAGGCTGATTCCACGGTTTTGCAGATCGATGTCCGACTCGATCAACTCAATGCGGTTTTTCAGAGCGAGCGCAATGCTGTCTGCCGTTGCCGCGGAGGCGGTGTCTGGCGCATTATCGACCGAGCTGGAATCGGTGGGCTTCACCGGCATAGCTTCCAGAGTTGGATCGTCGAGGTTCTTGGTCAGGGCATTCTTAATGAGCAGTTCCTGAAACTGCAAGGTTGTCTTCGCGATAGTAAGATCCTGCTCGCGATTGGCGACCTCGGCTTCGTCTTTCAGTACATCCATCGCGGGGATCGCCTCAAGCGCAAGTTCCTTGCGGGCACTGTCGAGTGTTTGTTGGGCGAATGTCAGCGTGCTGCTCTTTACCTGTTCATCTTCATAAGCTGCGACTAGGTCCCAATACATATTAGCGATCTGGGTAATGGTGCTGACTACCTGCAACTTGAAGGCTTCGTCGGAGATCTTCCGATTGTTTTTCGCAATGCGCAGATAACGAAGATTGGGTCCGAAGCCGAAGCCGGCCAACAACTGCTGTTGGAACGCGACGCGATAGTAGGTATTCAGCGTGGGGTTGAGGTAGCTGCGAGGGCTGTTGGTTGCTGTGCGGTCATTGTTGAAGACCGCCGAGAACGTCGTTCCGGTTGGGAACGCCTGCGAGTAGCCGACGTTTCCCGTTATCGTGTTTAGCTGCAATTCCTGCACGCCATAAGTCGAGATATTCGACAGCGGTTGCGTATAGTGCTCGACGTTCGCGGTGCCGGTAATGGAAGGGTCGAACGATGGGACATTGGTGCCGGTACCGAGTGTCGACTGTACCAGGCCAGACGCGCCCGAGCCCGCTCCGCCTGCGCCCCCTGAGGTACCACCGGCGCCTGCGCCTGCCGCTCC
>JAEKKE010000282.1 GCA_019510535.1 Acidobacteriota bacterium | reverse complement strand
TCCAACGCAAGACTGTAGTGCACCGTATACGGGATATACGCATCGTAAGCCCGGCGAACCAGGTTCGACGGATAACCCGCCGGAATGATGGCGTTGGGATAGCTTCCCTGAAAGACCGTATACGAACGAAGATTTGCCCCATTCAGCAACTTCAGATCGGCGATCGGCGCGGGCCCTGAGCGGTCATAAAACATCCCCGCACCGCCACGAATCACCGTCTTCTTATCCTTGAGGGCGTAAGCCAGCGAACCGCGCGGCGACACATTATGAGGAGACTCAAAGTACGTCTGCCAGTCATACCGTAGTCCCACTGTCGCCTGAAGCCTGGGTGCAAGCCGAATCTGATCCTGCACAAAGATGCCCAGCTCATTCAGCCAGAAGACCGCACGTCCATTGCCCTGCAACTGCGTAAACGCCGTAGGCCGGCCCGCGCCATAGTCCCCCAGGCTTGAAAAGTTATACGTGCCCAGGCGGTTTGTATGGTCTTCCCAGGCTCGGCGGCTGATATTCGGAATCGTGATGCCGAACTTCACATAGTGCTTCCTACGGCTTAGGCTGACAATGTCGTTGATCTTGAGATTGTTCTCCGTCGTGTACAGATCTGCCTGCGCACCTCCGCCGGTAAATCCGCCATCGACAATAAGCTTCCGCGCGTTCACTACACTGCGCGCGGGGTCATGATCTTTCTCATAGAAGAGCTGCAACTGGTTGATAAGCGTCGGCGACAGAATCAGCCGATCGTTGAAGATGACATCATCTTCCCGCGCCTGCGAATCTACCCCGGCATCCTGCGTCACCAGTCCCCCGACACCAAGGTTCCTCGACACCACGTCCGTTACGTTGTACTGCAGCGAGACCCTGTGGTTCGCATTCAGATCCCGCGTCAGCCGCACGGCGAAGTCGGTCTCATGAACCGGCGCAGGCACATTCGCATCAATCGGTCCCGTTGGCGAAACAGCATGCACAATCGCCTGCGCATCATCCTCCTGCCGTGATCCCGAGATCAGAAAGCCAGTTCTGCTGCTGCCGCGATAGAGTGGCCCCAGCACCGACCCCTCAAAGATCCGCTTCTGCTCCTGCGGCTTCACCTGCGCAAAGTAGTTCTTCGCATCCAGTGCCGCATCGCGAATCAGGAAGTTCAGCGTGCCATGTACCTTGTCTCCCGGCGCCTTCGTGATCACCTCGATGCGCCCTTTGCCCGGACGATTGGTCTCCGCGCTGTACGGATCGTTGTTGATCCTCACTTCCTTCACCGCCGACGCACTCACGCCGGTCCCCTTCATCTCAACGCCATCCACCACAATGCTGATGCCGCTGGTACCAATCGCCGGCTGCGAAAGAAACGGCATCAACGCACCCAGCACGTTCTGATCGAAGATCGGCAACGCCTCCAGCGCCTTACTGTCCGCGGCAGCCTGATTGGCGTTAGACTCCGCAGCCGTGGAAACTCCCGCCTCCTCTTCCACTGCATCGACCTCGGTCTTCACCTCAGCCACTACAAGGTGGATGGTTACCTCGTCCACCGGCCGCCGTCCAACGGTAAGCTTCGTATCGAACGCCGCAAAGCTCTGCTGTGCCGCCAGGCGCAGGCGATACGTTCCCTCGCTGACCCCGCGGAAGCTAAACCGTCCTGCCTCATTCGTTACTACAGTGACGGTCGTTCCGTTTTGCGCTGAAAGCTCAACTGTAAGACCCGGAACCACCGCTCCGCCAGAGTCAACCACACTTCCGCGGACCGTCTGCTGGGCGAACGCAACCGTAGTAAGCCCCACAAGGAGCAGAAGCTGAATCACACAACGCAAAGCAAATCCCCTCATAGAAAAAGATGTGGCCCCGCCTCGTGAACGGAGCCACATAACGACCCAACGTTTTTAGAACTCCATCTTGAGGCTGAACTGCAGCTCGCGTGGTGTTCCCCTTCCGGTTGGATTGCTGTTATACGAACTGGTAATGACACCGAAGTTCGTCGGAGTCGATGTACCCGATCCCGCAGGCTGCGACCATGTCGTCGCCGGCTTGCCGTACTGGGCCACGTTGAAGATGTTGAACGCCTCCGCCTTGAAGTCCAGGCCGACACGCTCGCTAATCGGGAAGCGCTTACGCAATGCGGGATCGATCTGCCAGTGCGACGGCCCACGTGCTGCATTGCGTCCCAGGTTGCCCCACGTGCCATTCGCAGGCATGGAGAATGCATTGGGATTCAGCCACAGCGCCGGCGTGCGAGGGCTCGCATACATCGAGACTCCCGGTACACGGTTCGGACGCTGGCCTTTGTTCAACTGATCCGGCAATGCAGTCGCACTGCGGCTGACCGTGATATTCAACGGCTGGCCGCTGCGCGCAGAAGCAATACCGCTCATCTGCCAGCCGCCGATGAAGTAATCCGCAAGCCGCGAGACGCTGTTGAGGTATGCGCGGCCACGGCCGAAGGGCAACTGCCATACAGCGCTCGCCGCAAAATAGTGCCGCAGGTCCTGGTCACCCGAGGCCCGCTCACACACACGGCAGGCAACATTCTGCGGAGCAGCCGACTCGCCGCCGCCGATGCCGCCATTATCAATCTGATGCGAGTACTGATAGTTGGCCGATACGATCAGGCCGTGCGTGATGTTGCGCTGCAAGCTCGTCTGCAATGCGTTGGTGCTCGCATGTGCATCCGTAGCGCGGTAGTCAATGGTGGAGAAGTTCGCATACGGCCGCGTGCCCGTCGCCGGATTGATGCCGTTCAGTGTCGTATCCGAGAAGGTATGTGCCGCGCTGGTTCCAAAGTAGGCGACCTGGAAGATCGTCTGCTTCGCAATCTCCTGCTGAATCGACAGCGTCCATTCATTCACAGCAGTGTCTCTGCGCTTGGTAGACGACGCCGACGGACTGGCGCTTCCGGTTGCCACACCCAGCCCCGGAGCAATGGGATAGCTGAGACCAGGCACCTGCTTCTGATTCAACGTGTACTTGGTTGCCAGATTCGAGATCGGCGCACTCAACCCGCCGAACTGACCGAAGCCGTAGTAGGTGCCGAACCCAGCACGCACTACAAACTTGCCACGTAGAGCAGCCGGAGACCATGTGCCGCTGACACGCGGCGAAAAGTTAGCAAGGTTCGGGTCGTACCACGCCGCTCCCGCCGGGCAGATCACCGCGGCGCAGTGCAGTGGATCGACAAGCTGTCCACGGCCCAGCACCTCATGATTCACGCCGAAGTACTCATAGCGAAGTCCGAGATTCAGGTTGATCGTCGGGCTCAGCTTGAACTGATCCATCACATACCCGAAGTACGAGGTCATACGCTGCCCGGTCACAGGCACCTGACCGTTATACGTATCGGAGTCGATCTTGTTCTGCAGGAACGTCGTGTAGTCAACGTAGGCAATCGTCTCGTCCGGACTGTTCGGCGATGCCTTGTTCTCCTGCACGCGCCGCACAGTAATGCCAGCCTTCAACGTATGCCTTCCATAGAGAAAGGTCGCATCGTCCAGCGCCGTAAACGAGTTGTCGTTACGGATCGATCCTGCAGGATTGCCAATGCTGGTAAACGTGCTGATCGACAACGCGAACGGGAACGGCGTCGTCTGCCCTTGCAGGAACTCGGCACGGTTGAATCCATAACGGAAGTCGTTATAGAAACGCGGCGTAAAGGTGTTCTGCAAACCGATGGTTGCATTCGGCGTGTTCAGGTTATTGAACCCCGTCGAGGGAGCAAGTCCATTCGGCGCACTCTGCGTGTAGTGATCGGTGTTGACACGGACAAACGCATTCATCCGCTCATTGACGTGATAGTCCATGCGAAGAATGCCCGCATCCTCATGCGTCACCTGGCGCCCGCTGCCGAACCATGTATCGCTTACAGCGCTGATGCTCTTCTGCCCCAGAGGAAACGCATTGATCAGCGCAGCCAGCCCCGGCTGTTGTGTAGCCACCTGGGCACGATAGCTGCGGCTCGGCACCGTGCCGGTCAGCGTTTGATCGATCACCTGGCGGAGAGCATCGTAGTTCGCAAAGAAGAAGAGCTTCTTGCGAAGAATGGGCCCGCCCAGGTTCGCTCCAAAGTTATTCAAACGAAGCGGAGGCAGCACGCCATTCGCTCCCCACGGAGCAGCATCGAAGACATCGTTGCGCAGATACTCCCACAGCGCTCCATGAAACTTATCGCCGCCGGTCTTAGAAACCACTTCAACCTGCCCGCCTGCTGTTCCGCCCTGATCGGCGCTGTAGACAACGCCGTTCGCGCGAAACTCCGCAATCGCCTCTGTGGATACCTGCAGATGAAGATCCACCTTCTGATACTGGTGATTGATGCCGGAGTTATCGACGCCATCCAGGTGCCAGGTATTGTCTTCATCCGACAAACCGGCAAACCGCATATCCTGCTGCGTTCCCGTGCCGCCATCAATCACGCCCGGCGCCAGCGAGACCAGACCAATGTAGTTACGGCCATTCAGCGGCACATCCGTCGCCTGCTTACCATGCACCACACCGCCAATCTCCGCAGAAGACTTCGAGAGCCCCGAATCAGGGCTTACCTCGATCTGCGTCGACTCACCGGCAACCGCCAGCTTCATATCGAGCGTGCGCGTCTGGCCTACATCGAGTGTCAGATCATCTATCTGGTACTTCGCGAATCCACCCGCCTCAACCTCCACCGTATATATTCCGGTGGAGAGTGAGGTCACGGTGTACAGACCTGCCTTGTTCGTCACTGCCTCACGCCGCGTCTCAGTATTGGCAGACGTGAGGACAATCTTCGCACCGGCGATTCGCGCACCCGAAGCATCCGTAATCGCACCGGTCAACGTCGCCCGGTCGGTCTGCGCCGAAAGGCGCAGTACCGGCAGCAACAGGAGCAACAACGTCAGCATTCTCTTCATCGCGTTTCATCCTTCCGCGGGACCAACGCCCGCTTTACTGGTAGAGAGCTTTCTTGCTGGGGATCTGGCGCTGCATATCGTCGCGAACAGCAAGGCCAATCTTGATCGCCTCTTCTTCGCTCGCCGCCTTCGTGTATGGAACCTCCATCACCACAAAGCCGCCGCTCAGGTCGCGTCCCTTGGCATCGGTGATCGGAATCAGAAGATCGAAGGTCTTGTCCTTGTCCAGACGCACGGCAATCGGTTGCTGCTTTGCAAGCTTCTCCATATCAGCAGCCGACGACTTCTTACCGACCTTCGATGCAGTGATGTTGGCGATGATGACGTTGTCGGTCTCTCCCGGCGGCGTGGCATGCAGACCGAGCTTTACCAGGT
>JAEKKE010000672.1 GCA_019510535.1 Acidobacteriota bacterium | reverse complement strand
CGGAAAGCCGGGCGATGATTGTGACATGGGGAAGGCTGCACGCGATACGGACCACGCTGGGATTCGCGGCCTCGATCACTTTCCTTCTGGCATCGCTCAGACTCGGAACGTAAGTTTCATGTCCTGGCCGCATAGAGCGCGTGATGGGTCAGGATGAATAAGGTTCGCCCATCCGCACCGCCGAACAGGATTTGGATCGGGCGTTCCGGCACATCGATCTGACCCAACTGTTTTCCATCCGGCGCATAGACCAACACCTGGCCGTTGGCGAGATAGACATTGCCATTGGCGGCCACCGCCACGCTTTCGCCGCCACGGTCGGCGAACAGCTTCAAATCGGTGATCGCGCCGTTGGGATTGACCAGCCCGCTATAAGTCCGCCCCTCGGAATCGTTGCTGACATAGGTCCGGCTTCCCAGCTTGGCCGTCACAAAGCCGTAAGTCTCCAGATTGTCGGAGAAGCGCCAGCCCGTGCCGTCGGGCGGGCCCTGCTGGAAGGTGCGCGCGGCCGGCAGGAATAGACTGCCGTCAGGCGAGACATATTCGCGTGCCTTGGGCGCCGCCATGTCGCGGCCGAACATCTCGCTCAGGGTGGTGTAGCGATAGGTCTTGGGATCGAGCTGGTCCTTGAACTCGCCATTGTTCCAATAATTGCCCGGCAGCAGCGCGGTGGCGCCCGGATGCGCCGTGGCCGGCGTCGGCGCGATGACCGTCATTTGGGTGGCAGGCGATCCCGGCTTGAAGGTGTAGAGCGTGCCTTCCGCCCCCAGTGACGACAGCACCAACAAATTGCCGCTCTTGTCGATGGCCAGGTTCACCGGATCGGTGGGATTGTCGCGCTCAATCGACAGGCCTTCCTCCCGCGACCAGCCGTAGATGCGCTGCTGGTGCTTATCGACGAAGTACAGCTTGCCGCGCGCGTCCACTGCCGCGCCGGAGATGGAATAAAAACCATCCTCCAGCTTTTCGACCTTGCCGGAAGGCGCCGGCGCTTTGGGCTGGGGCGGGAGATAGGTGCCGCAGCCATTGGCATCACAGGTGCCCAGCCCGCTCTCGGCGTTCACATGCACATTTCGGAAACGGATGTTGGAAGAATTGAAAACCCGCGCCGCTGTATCCACCGGCCTGGGATTGCGCGTGACGCGATAGGCGTGCCAGTTGGCGATGGTAATGTTTTTGGAATCCAAGATCTCCAGCGAGACGGCCTCCTGACTTTCGCCGGCTTCCTCCTCGGTCTGCGGCGCATAGACTTCCCAATTTTCCGCGCGGATAAATTGGAATTCGCTGCGCACATGATGTTCGCTGGAAATCTCATAGATATAACCGGGGGTCTTGGTGTCCGAGACGGTGACGCCGGACTGGGCATAGGTGTCGACCGTCCAGAGATTGGCAAAGGTGCCGCCGCCGCCATTGGTCACCCATAGCGAGGGATATTGCCCGTCCCAGCGTTTCTTCATGTCGGAATCGGCGCTGTGGGTGTCGTTGTAGGGATTCCAGCGCGAGCCGTCGGGATTGTTGGTGCCATGCCCGCCGAGGAAGCGCACATCGTTCATCAGCGAATGTTCGCCCGACTGCCACAAGGCCGCCACGGCGCGCGGATTGATGCCGCCGGTGAACAAGCCGATGCCCGAAACGATATTATCGCCGCCTTTGGGCGTTTCCAGCAGCGCCTTGGGCGCGCCCAGGCCGCCAAAACCGGGCGTGTTGTCGGGCAGGTCGATCTGGGTGATGGAGGGGTGCAGCCCGATCAGCACCGTGTCCGGCTTCAGCCGGATGGTGTCGTGCACCATATAGCGGCCGCTGGGCATGTAGAGCACCTTGGTCGTATCGATGGCGTGCTGCAGCGCCACGGTATCGTCGCTCTTGCCGTCGCCCTTCACCCCCAGATCGCGCACATTCACCCATTGCGAGGTGGACGGTAAGCCGCGGATCGCCGGCGGCAACAAGGCCGGCATGGCGGGCAGGGGCGCTGCATCCCAGCGCGTGCCGGTTTCGCCCAGAGCCCCGGGCGCCTTCAGGATCAGGCCGTGGTTGAAGGCCTTGACCTCGTAGACGCCTTTGGAGCCGAATGTCTTGCCGCTTTCGCGCAAACGCGCAAACACCGGCGTGGCCGAGGCAACCGCATTCTCAAAACCGATTTGGGTATAGACACTCTTTTCATTGCTGACGATGACGGCGGCGTTGGAAACATTCTCAAAGCGCGTGTTCTTGGCCCACAGCCAATCGGAATAATCGGGATCGATGTCGATTCCGACCGGCACATTGCGGAAGGACACGTTC
>JAEKKE010000258.1 GCA_019510535.1 Acidobacteriota bacterium | reverse complement strand
GCCCTCCGGGTTGCGGCGCAAATTCGCCCACACTTCGTTGTCGGCCTCGACTGTGGGCCCGCCACAGTCTTCGACCTCCGCCTCGTCTGGACAAATTTGCCCTCGCAACGCTGGCGACAGGAGTTTGATGACACACCCTTGGCGGCATGATCTCTTCTGAGGATGACATACCATCCGGAGCTGCCACTTTCCCTCCGGGCCGCGTCCAAGTAGACATCAGGCACGCCGTCCAGGGTGAGAGGAAGACGTGCTATCTTCTGGCCAAACGGGAGCTGGGAATGCAGTTGCGGCGTATAACCCGCGCGGGAATCGCACTTGTGCTGCTCGGCGTCGGGTATGCCCAGCGCGGTTTTCAGCATAACTTTCGCGAGTATCCCTCGGTGGAGTATGGCCGGAGTGCTCCCCTCCCTTCCGATTGGCAAAAACCGGGAGAGTGGACCTTCGCGCGGCTGATGTTTCCCGGAGGTCCGCTCGACGGCTATCGCGGCCGTTTCGATGGACCATGGCAGCAAGGCCTCTCCCTCTGGACACAGGACTACCCCAAGGCCGACCGCGACTTCGCCGCCAGTCTCCGCCGCCTGACACGGGTCGATGCCCGGAGCGTCGAACAGCCCGTGAACCTGGAAAACGGCGATGAGGTCTACGACTATCCCTGGATCTATGCCGTACAGGTCGGCGAGTGGGGCCTCACCCAGCAACAGGGCGCCAAGCTCCGCGACTATCTGCTGCGCGGAGGCTTCTTCATGGCCGATGACTGTCATGGATCAGAGGAAGAGGCTTACTTCACCCAAACCATGAAGATGGTCTTTCCTGAGCGCGACCTCGTCGACATTCCTGACAACGACCCCGCCTTTCACGTGCTCTTCGATCTGAACGACCGCATCCAGGTACCGGGAGCGGAGCACCTGAATACGGGCTATAAGAAGGACGGCCGCGTGCCGCACTGGAAGGGAATCTACGACGACAAAGGCAGGCTGATGGTAGCGTTCAGCCTCAACTCCGATATCGGCGACTCATGGGAGTACTACGACTCGCCATGGTACCCGCTGAAGTATTCAGAGATGGGCATCAAGCTCGGCGTGAATTACGTCATCTACGGGATGACGCATTAGAGCATTTTCCCTGTTGCTGGGTAGCCCGGAAGGGGTGTGCAGCGGCGTTTCCATTGAGGAAAACGCCCATAGATATGGAAGCCCTACACGACACCTACAGGGAAAATGCTCTAAGTCGAAAGGCGCGGCCTTCGCCGCGCCTTCGGATATAACTCTATGACCTGTTGATGGTTTTCATTCCCGTCGCGTTATAGCGATCACCGGCAACGGCGCCTTTTGGAACTGCAGCTTCAATCTCCGCCAACTCTTCCGCTGTGAATTGAATCGCAGCGGCCGCTGCATTCTCCTCCAGATACTTTCGGCGCTTGGTGCCTGGAATCGGGACAAGATCGTTGCCCTGCGCCAGCACCCATGCAATCGCAAGCTGGCTGGGCTTGACGCCCTTCTTCTCCGCCAGCTCTTCGAGCTTCGCCACCAGGACGAGGTTCTTGTCCAGGTTCTCTCCCGAGAAGCGCGGATACCGTGCGGCCCGTGAGTCGGAAGCATCAAGCGTCGACGTATCTTTGATCGTTCCGGTAAGGAAGCCGCGGCCTAAGGGAGAGTAAGGCACAAAGCCAATTCCGAGTTCGCGCACGGTGGGCAGAATCTCATCTTCGACGTCGCGCTCCCAGAGCGAGTACTCCGTCTGCAGCGCGGTAATGGGATGTACTTTATGCGCACGGCGAATCGTCTCCGGACCAGCTTCCGAAAGACCGAGATACTTTACCTTGCCCGCCGCAACCAGTTCAGCCATAGCGCCGACGGTCTCTTCGATCGGCACATTGGGATCGACACGGTGTTGATAGTAGAGATCGATATAGTCGAGCCCTAGGCGCTGCAGCGAGGCATCGATCGCCTGGTGCACATACTCGGGACGTCCTGAGACCTCCCAGTAGGTTGGATCTTCGCGCTTGCGCAGATTTGCGAATTTGGTCGCCAGAAAGACCTCATCGCGGCGGGGTTTGATGGTCTTGCCGACGAGAACCTCGTTATCGCCGAAGCCATAGACATCCGCGGTGTCGAGAAAGGTGATGCCGAGATCGAGAGATCGCAGCAGGGTTGCGGCCGATTCCGTATCGTTGCGATCGCCATAGAACTCACTCATCCCCATGCAGCCGAGACCGATGCGAGAGACGATAGCACCCTGAGAGCCAAGCTTGACCTTTTCCATGCGGATACGATGCTTTGCGGTGGTGGCCGGTTCCAGGAAGTAACGATTCGATGCCGTGCCTCCCCAAGTCCTTCGGGCAGATGCACCCATCCATAACAGACACGCATCCATGAACATTGCGGCAACCATAAACATTACAGGCGACTTAGGCACGGTCGAAAGAGCCCACAACCGAAGCGTGGTATTCTATATCAGATCGAAGAATCCGATCTGGTCTACTTGCTGGTTCCGGCTTGCCTCTACTCGCAAACACTCCACATTGTGTTCGGCGGTACTCAATCTCAGAAGGAATAGGTTATGGAACAAGGGGTCGTGAAGTGGTTCAACGATGCAAAGGGATTTGGTTTTATTAGCCGCCAGAGTGGTGAGGATGTTTTCGTTCACCATCGGGCTATCAAAAGCAATGGATTCCGTAGCCTGCAAGAAGGTCAGACAGTACGTTTCAACGTAGTGAAGGGCCAAAAGGGCTGGCAGGCCGAAGACGTTGAAGTCGTCTCTTAAGTAAAAGCAACAGGATCGATAGAAAGGGAGCGTCCGCTCCCTTTTCTTGTATGACCTTATTTTGCAACCGATCGCCCTTCCAGTAACAAGGAGACCCCAAATGCAGAAGCCCGCGAAAGTGCAAGACAAGTACTATCTGAAGTCGCTCCATGAGGAGATCGACCTCTACGACCGCAAGCTGGCTCATCTGGCAAAGTATGAAGTTTTTGCTTCGGACGCGGAACGTGACACCGCGATCGGAAAGATGGAGACAAAACGGGCAACTTTGGCGAAGACTGCGCAGAAGCTTGTGCAGGATGGTATCGAGTTCCAACCGTCCGAGCTTCCTCGCTCATTGCGTGTGCAAGCGGACAGTACAGAACACGCCAATATCGCCTGATCGAAAGCGAGCAGTTCACTCCCTGAACTGCACTCGCACAGCTACATCACTCGCAAGCTGATCTGCTAGAGCATTTTCGCCGTAGGTGTAGTGCACGGCTCCCGATCTTCGGGCCGTTTTCCGCGATGAAAACGCCGCGGCACTCCCCTGCCGGGATACCTGCAACAGAGAAAATGCTCTCATCGCATTTCACATCTGGAAGACGATGGGCATGCATCCAAGCTAGTGCGGCAAGTAATATCGCCCACCGCACTCGGCGTTGCTTGCGTTGGAATGCCATTCAGCAGACGACTCTACATCAGAAACATGGAGATCAATCTATGCGGAAATCGATCCTATCGCCGGATGCCGATCAAGTAATTCCATCCTCCGATCATTGGCTCAACCTGGAGGAGCTCACGAGCGTCGAGATCTCCTCAGAAGATCCTCGATATCCGTTCGAAGATGCTTTGCAAGGAACAGAACGGGGTGGATGGAAAGCGGCAACGCCTGGCCCCCAGGTAATCCGCCTGACATTCGACAAGCCTCAGTCGATTCGCCGCATACGATTGGAGTTCCGTGAGGATGGAACAGAGAGAGCTCAGGAGTTCGCGCTCTATGCTACGTCCGCGAATCAGGCTCGCAGAGAAGTATTACGCCAACAATGGACCTTCAGTCCTGGAGGCGCTACACAGGAAATCGAAGACTATTCCGTTGAGCTGGTGGATGTAACCGCGATCGAGCTCCAGATCGATCCAGGCCGTCACGACAAGCAGAGGATTGCGTCTCTCCAATCGATTGCGATCGCCTGAAACCTACAGCAACAAAACGCCTCACTCTGCGGCGGCGTTCGAAAGGATTCAGTATGCGTTCCTTCCAGGTTTACCGTGCTCTCGATCGAATTCCGAATCGTTTTGCTCTCTGCCAGACCGTCTGTCGAGGCGCCCGGCATATTCATGTCGACGGAACTCCATTCGGCGGTACCGTTACGGCAATGCTCCACGGTATCGAGAGTGGTGAATTTCACAGCCCGGTCGAAGTCAGGTCGCCTGGAAATAAAAAAGGACTTCTGGCCGCCTAAAGCGTCCGCGGAGAGGATTGGCGCCCAGATCTGCACTCCGATAGGAATCGCTACACTCAGTGCCCGAAGGACAGTGTTGTCTGCTTTTCCAGGACCTGCAGTGTGATACCGCCGACGTCGTTCGTGGACACAGTCACCTCTTCTTCGGCTGGACCATATTCATGAGAGATCTTCGGCGGTTGCGGGCCCGAGGCCTCAGTCGCATCGAACGCGCCATCCACACGTAATCTGTACGTTCCCGAAGGCACGAAGGCGATCACGAAGCTGCCATCGGGAGTGATGTCAGCGTTACGGGAAAATGAGCGGTCACTGGCATCCGTCAATTGCACAGCGCCGTGCACTACTGGTATGCCGTCTGCCTGCCGCACAACGCTGCCTCGGACCAGATGAAGGCCGCGTGTAGGAATGGTGATGGCCACGCCCCCCATCTCCTCACTTCCGACGATCTTGAAGTTCAATGCTTCCTTCTTATGGAAGGTTCCCGGCGCATAGATCTGCTGCGTATTCAGATAGAGGCTGACCGCTTGTGCCGTGTCCCTCGCGAAGACATTCGCCTGCACCATACCGGCAATCACGCGATATTCGCCGGGAGGAACGCCGGCGATGCGAAACTTTCCCTGGTCATCGGTGGGTACCGCGGGCAAGCTACTCTCTCCTGCCCGTTGGCGATTGGCCGAGGTTGGCGATGAGATAGCCTGCACGCTGACATCTGCCGCGGGCGCTCCATCATCGTAGAGAATCTGGCCGCTGATCGCGGCCCCGCGCATCAGCTCAATATCCAGAGCCGCCGCTTCCCCTCCGCGAATCGTTACACCTGTTGAGCGAAGATGCCGCTGTACCTCCGGCTCAAGCCTCTCCCAATCAGAGAGGTCGACACCTGACATGGGATCGAGGTATCCCGTCAGATCCACTTGCACGGCGTACGTGCCAGGTGCGACATGGTCGATGATGAAGGCGCCGTTAAGGTCGGTGAATCCTTCTCCCCGTCCGCGCCCTCGGCGAAGAAGATCAGCAGGCTTACTGTTCTCCTCCGGAAGGGGCACCAGACTGATCCGAGCCTGTCGC
>JAEKKE010000257.1 GCA_019510535.1 Acidobacteriota bacterium | reverse complement strand
TGCGTGTCATTCAAGGGGCGCCCTTCAAGGTTGTGCTGACCGGTGATTCAACGGTCGCGCTTGAGGGAGGCTGGGGCCCGGGTTTCTGTGCGACCCTTACGTCGAATGTCAACTGTGTCGACCTGGCGCAAAACGGCCGCAGCACGAAAAGCTATATCGTTGAAGGCTGGTGGAAGAAGGCGCTGGATGAGAAGGGAAGCTACTACTTTGTCCAGTTCGGCCACAATGACCAGAAAGATGACCCGAAGCGGCACGCCGATCCTGATGGTTTGTACAGCGAGAACCTCCGCCGCTTTATTCAGGATGTCCGTTCCATCGGAGGCATACCGATCATCGTCAGCTCGCTCTCCCGGCGGAACTACAAAGACGGCAAGCTGGTGAAGGATGGTCTGGAAGAGTACTCCACCGCAGCTCGTCGCGTGGCCGCGGAAGAAAAGGTGACGTTTGTCGATCTTTTCAGCCTCTCGCAGCATTTCCTGTCAGCGAAGACCCAGGAAGAGGCGGATGCCTTCAACGCGACGACCCATCCTGACGCCAATGCCGAGAACGGCAGTGCAGTGAAGCCAGATCGGACGCACCTGAATGACAAGGGCAAAGCGGTCTTCGGCAGGATGGTGGCAGACAACGTCATCCGTACGCAGGTGGAGCTCGGTCCGAATGTCAATGGGCTTCCAGAGGGCGTAACACCAGTCCTGCAGCAGGCCGCACCGACCGACGGGCACTAGAGCATTTCCCTGTAGGTGTAGTGTCGGGCTTCCGCATCTATGGGCGTTTTCCGCAATGAAAACGCCGCTGCACACCAGTTCCGGGCTACCCAGCAACAGGGAAAAATGCTCTAGCACTAGAACCTATTTCATCCCAACAAAGGAGTTGTTCCGTGAACGTTTGTCGCTTGACGGCGCATCTGCTGATCGCGGCCGTATGTACCTCGTCCGCACTTGCCGCAGGGCGCTTGAAGACTCTGACTGTCGCAGAACAAGGCAAAGCAGACTTCCGTACGGTGCAGGAGGCGGTCGATCATGCTCCTGCAGAGGGCGCCATTATCCGCATCGCTCCAGGAAAGTATCGCGAGAAGATTCACATCAGCACGCCAAATATTGAGCTGATCGGCACTGGCAAACAGCCGCAGGCTGTCGTCCTGAGTTGGAACGATTCTGCCAAGTCCGCCGGTGGCACCGGGAAGAGCGGAAGCGTGAGTGTCGATGCCGACGGATTCGCCGCTGAAAACCTCACCATCGAAAACACCTGGGAGCTGGAGCACGAGCGCCTTGAAGAAGGGTCGCAGGCGGTGGCTCTGCTGATGAGCTCAGATAAAGCAGTGCTCGATCGCGTGCGCCTTCTGGGCGCCCAGGACACTCTCTACGCGAACAGCCGCACCTGCCACGACAATCTGCCGAAAGATGGCAGCGCTCCTGCTCCAGGCCGCCCGGCCTGCCTCGCCTCGCGACAGTATTTTCATGACTGCTATATCGAAGGGCATGTCGACTACATCTTCGGCGACGCCAAGGCCGTCTTTGATCATTGCGAATTGCACTCCCGCCACCACAACACTGTCATGCTGACGGCGCAAAGTAAACACTTCCCGGAAGAAGACTCCGGCTACTACTTCCTGCACTGCCGCATCACCGGCCAGGATGTTGGCGAAAAGGTAGTTCTCGGTCGTCCCTGGAGGGATTACTCCACGGTGCTCTTTTACGACACAGATGTAGAGCAGAAGATTGCTGCCGATGGTTGGTCAGAGTGGAGCGGCCGTCTGAAGACCAGCAACTACCGCGAGTACAAGTCTCATGGCCCCGGGGTGAACGACGGTCATCGTATCGTCACCTACCCGCCGCTCTCCTCCGCAGAAGAAAAGTCTCTGAGTCCGTCCGGACTGCTCCGCGCGCCCGACGGTTGGGATCCGGTGGCAACAGTGGCCCGTCTACGCAAACTGGTTCGGTAGGTATTGGTCTGACCATAACCTTATTGGAAGCTATTTCTGAAATGGCGTTGCGCCTGTAGAGAAGGGTAAGAGCCGGAAGACTTATTTCCGGCTTTTTCTGGGCCGGAAATCACTGGAAATAAAGAGAAAAAGGCCGTCCTCCAGAACCTCCGGAAGGGCAGGTTCGGTCAACAGGGCGAGGAATTAATCGAAACGCTTTGGTTCATCGAATTACCGGTGAATCCTGATATTTCAGCAGTAACGTGTCGGTCATTACCGAACCGTTTCAAAGCAAAAACTTTGTTTGACTCCCGTGTTTTCAGAAGCGTAACATTCGCACACTCTCGAATTTCGAGACTGAGTCGGCGCATGAGGGTAGGCGCACGGCGGATGATCGCGGCGAACATATGCCCGCGAGTTCACTTTTTAGGAGTAACCAATGACATTTCGTTCTTCAATCTCTCGACTAACGCTTGCAGTTGGTCTGACCAAAGGGGTCGCTCGCTATGTGACACCTCTGGCTCTGGCTGCAGTGTTGTCGGTCTCTGCCAGCGCCCAGCTCGCCGGTAAGGGATCGATCAATGGCCGCATCGTAGACGGCACCGGCGCTGTGGTGCCTGATGCGTCTGTCACGATTACTGACGTCGGCACCAATAAGAAGCTGACGATGCAAACGAACGCGTCCGGCGAGTACACGTTTTCTCTCGATCCGGGTAAGTACACCATCACCGTCTCGCGGCAGGGCTTCAAGACTGTTACGCAGGAAAACGTCAACGTAAATGCGCTGCAGACCTTTTCGGTGGATCTGACCCTTCCCACCGGTGAGGCGACGGAGTCTGTGACTGTCTCCGACGCTCCTCCGACGCTCGAGACCTCGAACGCAACTCTGGGTGTGACGATCGAGCAGGAACAGTATGCTGCTCTGCCGCTGATTCAGGATGGCGGTGGTCAGCGCCGCGCGACCGACTTTGCGTCATTGCTGCCAGGCGTTAGCGCTCAGGTAACCAATGGCAATCAGACTACTAACGCCGGTATCGTGAATGGCGGCGGTAGCCGTGGTGCCGTTTCGGCAATCTACATCAATGGTGTACCAATTACTTCGGTTGCTGGAGAAGGTGACCCGCGCTTCGTCTGGACCTCCATGGCCGTTGACGCGATTGAGCAATTCCAGGTGCAGACGGTCGGCTATTCGGCGATCTATGAAGGCCAGGGTGTTCAGAACTACGTGGTCAAGCGTGGTACGAACCGTATCCACGGGGCGGCCTACGATTACTTCCGTGATACCGGGCTGGACACATGGGGTTTCCAGAAGACCACCAACCCGCTGACGGGACAACTCCAGAAGCCTACAGAGCACCAGCACGAGTACGGGCTCTTCGTCGGTTTCCCAATCATCAAGGACAAGCTATTTGTCTTTGGTGGTTATGAGGGGTATCGCTTCTCGCGTCAGGTCCCCTTCCAGTCCATGACGATTCCAACGCTAAAGATGCGTCAGGGTGACTTCACTGAACTGGCAACCGGATGCACTGCGTCCAGCAATCCTGCCTCTGGCTGCCTTTATGATCCTGACACGACCACTGTCTCAGGCGGCGGTTACAAGCGTAATGGGTTTGCGGGAAATATCATTCCGGTTTCGCGCCAGTCAGCCGTTGCACGTCGGCTCCAGTCGTATCTCCCGGCTCCAACGACCAATACGGTCAACAATAACTACCTCGTAAACTACAAGACGGGTCTAAGCAACTGGACCACGACGAATCGTATCGATTACACGATCAATAACAAACAGGCTCTTTCGGTAGTGCTCGCCTGGGGCCGTCAGTCAACGACAGCTCCTGCTGCTGTTACAGTTTCGTCCTCGTCCAACGGTATGCCGCCACCGTACATCTCATCGCAGCAGTTTGCTCCGAAGACGAAGGTATTTCTCTTCGAGCATACCTATGCGATTACGCCGCGTATCACGAATCAGATCCACTACGCTTTCGGCCGCTATGACGGTCCTGGATTTAACCAGGACATGGGCAACGGCTGGGGCGCCGCTGCGAATGGAATCTCCGGTTTGCCCACTGGGCAGGCTCAGGATTCATTCCCGACGGTGACCTTCACTGGCAACACCAACATCAATCGATGGGCCGGCTATTCCAGCAATCGTCCGGTTGCGAACGGCTTCGTGCTGGTCGATAACCTGCAGTACAGCAAGGGCAATCACACGTTCACCTTCGGCGCGCAGATTGCATGGATGCAGTACAACTTCCTTAACAATGCGACCGGCGTGAACCCGCTGCAGTTGACCTTCAACAGCACAGCCACTGGCGCCTTCACTGTTACGAACGGTAATCCCACCACTTCAGTCAATTCGTCCACCGGTCAGGCGTACGGCAGCTACCTGATTGGTGCAGTCAATACTGGCACATTTACTCTGTCTGCCGTTCCGGAGACGGGTGCGCGCTTCCGTCCGATCTCGCCTTATGTTCAGGACAACTGGAAGATTACCTCGAAGCTGACCCTGGATCTGGGTGTGCGGTTCGACTACTTCCCAAGCTACCGTGAAGTGAAGAACCGCTTTGCCTATTTCGATCCGAACGCAACCAATCCGGTGGTTGGAATCAAGGGTGCAGTCGCTTTCGGCGGCTACGGTTCCGGTAAGTGCAATTGCGATCGGCCGGTGAATGACTACTTCAAGGGCTTCAGCCCGCGTGTTGGTTTTGCGTACCAGCTCGACCCGAAAACGGTTATTCGCGGAAGCTATAGCGTTATCTATACCCATGGAAACGCGAATGGCGGCAGCGCCACCGCCCGCCAAGGTGTAGGTCTGCTGGGCTATAGCGTGAGCCCCAGCACAACCTTCACTCAACCTACTTCTGGACAGGTTGGTTCGCAGTATTGGAAGCTTGATACGACCTTCCCGTCATACGCAGCTCCGCCGAACCTTGACCCGGCTATCGGTACCTACAACACCACACTCATTTCCAGTCCTGCTCAGACACCTTCGTACGCAGATCCAAACTACGGCGGTCGTGCACCTCAGTTCATCAACTGGAGCTTCGGTATCCAGCGCGAGCTCACCCCGAGCACTACGCTGACCATGAGTTACGTCGGTTCGAAAGGACACTTCCTTCAGCCGGACAGCCTGAATGGCCGTGGCATTGCTTCGAACCAGCTCGACCCGAAGTATCTGACTCTCGGTTCGCTGCTCGGCTCGCCGGCATCATCGGCATCCGCTCGTGCCTCTGCAGGTGTAACGCTGCCGTATGCCAGCTTTGGTGGCGTAGGTAACCCCACTATCGGTCAGTTGCTCAAGCCGTTTCCGCAGTACAACAGCATCAGCGATGCATATGGCTTTGTGGGTAATACCAGCTTCCATGCGCTGCAGATCTATATCAC
>JAEKKE010000663.1 GCA_019510535.1 Acidobacteriota bacterium | reverse complement strand
GGCGGTGATGCTGTGGAATTACCATGACGAAGAAAAGAGCGCGCCGTCATCGCCCGTCATCGTGAAGGTGATCGGCCTGCCCAAATCTGCCCCACGCCTGCTAATGACTCATTACCGGATCGACGACACCCACTCCAATGCCTATGCGGTGTGGAAAGCGATGGGCTCGCCGCAAAAGCCCAGCACGCAGCAGCTTGCCGAGCTCAAGGCCAAGGATGGGCTTGGGCTTCTGGAATCGCCGCGCTGGATGACGGCGGAAGGCGGTACAGTCACCATCGCCACCGACATGCCGCGCCATGCCGTGTCGCTGATCCACCTTAGCTGGTAGGAATGTCCATCCAGGCGCGGGCTTTGTGGCTCGCCAGTTCCGCCTCCAGGATTTTCATTTGCCTGAGGCCATCGGCGAACTGCGGGTAATCCGGCGTCAAGGCAGGATCGCTGATGGAGGCGTAAAAGCGCCGGTAAAGCTGCTTGTGAGTGTCGGGATAGCCTTCGGCATGGCCGCCGGGATAATCGGCAAAGCTGGCGGCGTGCTTCTCCAGCAAAGACGGGTCTTTCATCAGCAACTGATTGGGCGCATCGCGATGGCCCAACCATAATTCTTCCGGCGTTTCCTGCCGCCAAGTGGCGCCGCCCTTGGTGCCATAGATCTCAAGTACCAAGCCGTTCTTGCGCCCGGCCGAGACCTGGCTGGCGGTCATCGCCCCCCGCGCTTTGCCCATACGGAACAGGGTGGCGCCGAAATCCTCGGTGACGATTTTCGTATCCACCGTCTCGCCGCCTGCCTTGCCGGAAAAAGTCTCGCCGCCGCTTTTTGGCCGCTTGCGGGTGGGCCAGAAAATCTGCAGATCGCTGCACACCGACGATACCCTCAGCCCGGTGACATGCTCGGCCATGTCAAAAAAGTGCGAGCCGATATCGGCCATCACCCGTGACGGCCCGCTGACCGACGGGTCCACCCGCCAGTTCCAGTCAGTTTCGTACAGCATCCAGTCCTGGGAATAGGTACCCTGAACGACCAATATCTCGCCAAAGGCGCCGGCCTCACGCATGCTGCGCATCTGCTGCACCATGGGGTAATAGCGCAGATTGTGGCATAGCCCATTGCGCAGCTTTTTGGCCGCCGCCAGGTCTGTCAGCGCCTTGGCTTCCGCCACGGACATGGCCAGCGGTTTTTCGCACAACACATGCTTGCCCGCTTCCAGCGCCGCCTTGGCGATGGGAAAATGCGCATCATTGGGGGTGCAGACATGCACCGCGTCGATGGAGGGATCGTGGATCACGTCGCGCCAGTCGCCCG
>JAEKKE010000662.1 GCA_019510535.1 Acidobacteriota bacterium | reverse complement strand
CTTACAAGACGCAACGCAAGGGAATCGGCAACTATCGCGTTGCCGTAAGCGGTGTGAGCGCGCATGCGGGTGTGGATCCGGAGAAGGGACATTCGGCGACACTGGAGCTCTCGCGGCAGTTGTTGAAGATTGCCGAGCTGACTGATCTGAAGCGTGGCATCACGCTGAACGCCGGAGTTATCGGCGGTGGCACCAAGTCGAACGTCATTGCCGCCGAGGCATGGGCAGAGATCGATCTGCGAATCCCGACGGTGCGCGATGGCGAACGCATCGACCGCAAGCTGCGTGCGCTGAAGGCAGTCGATAAGGCATGTGCCGTGACGGTGACAGGCGGCATCAATCGCCCTCCGATGGAGCGGTCCGCGGGAACTGTGCGGCTCTACCGGCAGGCGAAGAAGATTGCGGCCGGTCTCGGGTTGTCACTGGACGAGGCAGCAACCGGCGGAGGGTCGGACGGCAACTTCACCGCTCCGTTTGCGCCAACGCTCGATGGCATGGGCGCGGTAGGTATCGGCGCCCACGCGGTGCACGAGCAGATTGAGATCGCATACATCGCCCCACGCGCGGAACTGCTGGCGCAGATGGTTGCTAGTTGCTAGGTTGGCCACAATACCGGGTGCCCCAGGTCGGGGTCCCTAACGAACTTTGTTCGTTGGGGTGACAGGTCCCTCGGGGACCTGGGTATTCGAGCGAAGCTCGAACCTCTTTTTCATCCTGAACAAGTGAGAACGACCCGCTTGAAACTTAGTGCCCGGGAAAGTAAAGGCCGGGCCCAGGTCCCCGAGGGACCCTGGGGCACCCAGTGTTGTGGTTATTCAAAGCTCTGTGGTTATTCAAAAGGTTTTCAAAAGATTCGCGACCGCCGCAATCGGCAAACCCACCACATTGGAATAATCGCCTTCAATGCGGGGAATAAACCGGGCCGCGCTGCCCTGAATGCCGTACGCCCCGGCCTTATCCATCGGTTCCCCGGTGGCGATGTATTCGGCAATCTCCTGCTCCGTCATCGTCTGGAAGAAGACGTTAGTCGTCTCGGCATGCACCACCGCCTTCTGAAAGGACAGCAAGGCAACGCCGGTGACCACCTGATGGACGCGTCCGCTCAGGGCGCGCAGCATGACTCTCGCGTCAGCGGCGCCTGTGGGTTTTCCCAGCAGCGCGTTATCGAGCGTCACCGTGGTATCGGCGCCCAGAACCACCAGATCGTGTTCGCAGGGATGTTTGGCGAGCACAATCTGCGCCTTCTCACGTGCCAGGCGGGTGGTATAGGCCACCGGATCTTCTCCCGGATACTGCGACTC
>JAEKKE010000256.1 GCA_019510535.1 Acidobacteriota bacterium | reverse complement strand
CGAGCGACTCCGGCAACAGCTGCTGCGTCCCATAGATCTCGCGCAGCTTCGGTGACAGCTTGTTGCCGAAGCCGGTCTCGATCAGCACATTGTGCCTGCCGGTTCGGACTAACAGACAGTTCAGCCCGAACGCGACCCTGTTTTGCTCGTCTGCCTGCACCTTCTTCGACCACAGCGTCTTCGGCACCACTCCAAACATAGCGCCGCCGTCAAACAACACTCTGCCGTCGGTACAAACGGTTAGATGAAAGTCGCCGAGGGCACGCTCGGCCCGGATCAAATCACTCATACAACGCTCTCAATCTCCCTGCTTCTGCACGCTGCCGTCGATCTGCATCTCGACAACTCTGTGATCCGCATTCACAGTTGCAACGCCGCGCAGCGGGTGCCAAGACCTCTTCGCGGCCAACGTCGCCAGCGTTGTGGGCGGCTTGCGGATCAGGTCATTGCTCGGGTCGCTGGTCATCTCTTCCCGCAGGGTATCCATCACACCCAGTCGAAAGTACTTCGGCGTCTCGATCACAACTTGCCATTTGAAGGGATTCACGGGATACGGGTTGGCCGCCACCCGCAGCACGGGCTCGCCGGAGATCTCATTCGCCTCTGCCAGCCGTACCGCCTTACTGTGTTCGAAGTCGCGTAGCACCCACAGCACGGCCGTAAAGACCAGAGCGGCAATCGCCAAGCCTTGCCCACGAAACGCCGAACGCCGCGCTCCAACTTCATTCGCTACCAGGCCGAAGATCGAAGGCAATAGCAGCGCCCCCAACAGGAACAGCCACTGCAGGGGCTCCGCGATAAACACCAACGACGCCTCATACCAGCGAGGGTTCCAGGGAGCGAACGGCCGCACACCGTAGTTGTTGGTGTAGTCCAGCAGCAGGTGACTCAAAAGCGCAATCCAGGAAAAGACAAAGAGCCAGCCCCAACGAACCGGCGCCGCTGAAGCGCTTCCCTTCGCCGAACGCCACCAATGCACCAGCTTCGCTATCCCGACAACAAACGCAGCCTCCAGCGGCAGTGCCCACAGGCTGTGAGTCCATCCGCGATGATGCTGAAAGTAGGCCAGCGGACCGCCAAGGCGATAGACATAATCGATGTCTGGAAGCTCCGCAGCCAGGGTCATGGCCAGCGTGGCATACGCGGCTTTGCGATTGAAACCGGCGCGGCTCAACACCGCACCCGTCATGAAATGAGTGACTGGCTCCATTGCACCAGACTAGAGCATTTTCCCTGTAGGTATAGAGTAGGGCTTCCGCATCTATGGGCGTTTTCCGCAATGAAAACGCCGCTGCACGCCCCTTTCGGGATACCCAGCAACAGGGAAAATGCTCTACCTACAAGGTGAGATGAGAGGATAAAAACATGCATCCGCTTCCATCCACCCACGAGGAGATTGCCGCCTTCGTGTCGGCATTTGAAGCCGGAACGCTTCCCAAAGAACGCTGGACGCATGGCGCTCACATTCTCAGCGGGGCGTGGTATGTCCATGCCCTCGGCCCTGAGAAGGCGCTCGCCGAGATGAGGAAGCGTATCCGTGCCTATAACGAAGCTGTGGGCACACAAAACACCGATACCAGCGGATATCACGAGACCATCACCGTCTTTTGGATCAGAGTGCTGACGGCAGAGCTCGCCCGTCGTCCTGATGCAGCACGCGCCGCCTTTGTCACCCAGGCGGTCGAAGAGTTTGGCGCGCAGCGCGATATTCTGACGCGCTATTACAGCTTCAACGTTGTGAAATCGACCGAGGCTCGCCGCATGTGGATTGAGCCTGATCTGATGACGATCGGCGTGAGCAGCTAAGGCGTATTGGTTGATCTGAGACAGCCCAGATCACGGGTGAAATGCTTCTATCAGCGGGCTTCAGCCCGCTGATAGAAGCATAAAAATAAACGGGCTTTAGCCCTGGGTTCTTGGTTCAATCCAGGAGAAAAGACCCAGGGCTAAAGCCTGCCTTTCTGGATGCTGTTTGACCGTGGCCTGAAGGCCACGGCTCCCACCGGTTCGAGCTTCGCTCGACTGCCCACTCATGCTTCGCGTGAATGGGGCAGCCGGTGCATGGGCTGTCTCGAATGTCTCGATATGCTCACGGCAGGGCGGTTGCTAGCGAAGCCTTTGGAGCTTCGCTCGACTGCCCACTCATGCTTCGCGTGAATGGGGCAGCCGGTGCATGGGCTGTCTCGAATGTCTCGATATGCTCACGGCAGGGCGGTTGCTAGCGAAGCCTTTGGGAGCCGCGATTTACTGGGCTTCTCCTTCGTCTTTGGCTCGGGCATGTAGTTCTTGTAGATGCTGATGTGGAAGCAGGCCTGTTGAAACTCCTCTTCCACGTCGATCCTGCCCTCCTGCACCAGGGGCAATAGATACGCACGCAGCCAGGCAATCTCTGTCATGGACAAGCCGTGTTTGGCCAGATCGACCGCCTGGCCAGTCAGGTGAGGCGAAGCAGTGTCACCCTCTGCCGGGGCAGCGTTGCCGTTGGTGCGCAGCAGGCGCTGCTGGAACTCCACGGTACGAACGGCGGAGTTCACCTGCAGGGGGCCGTGGAAGCGTTCATAGTGTGCGCGGCCGAGGTCATTCAGGAACTTCACCGCCCAGGGGCGGGCATATCGTCTGTCCCCTTCCAGACGGTCATCCACCTGCATCACTTTGTTATCGGGCAGCGCGATCAGCTGTTTGGCTTTGCGAAGACGCACGAGATCCGCATCATCCTGCACGCGTTCCAGGCCGTAACGGTCGGCGACGACATTCTGGCGTACCAGGATGGCGTGCGACCCAAGCAGCGGTGCGGGAACGACCAGACGGCCGCGCCGGAAGGTCAGCTTCGGCTGAGGCAGCGAGGCGGCGGGACTCTCCTCGACAAGCTCGGTACGCTTCACGGCCAGCACCGGCGGCGCGGGCAGCTCCGAGGCCGCTCTCTCTTCGATTGCAGGCTTGCTGGCTGGGCGGTTGGATTCGGTCTTCGCCGGAGTCAGCTTCGGGCGTTCCGCAGGGCCAGCCGTAGGCTCAGCAGGCTGAGGATCTTCCGTATCCTCTGTCTGCGAAACATGCACCACTGGAGCCGGAGCCTCGGCCTTAGGAGGCAGGTGTGTGGTCTTTTCCGGCTCAGGGGTTTCAGTTTCTGCGGGTTGACGCTTCTGTTCCAGGGACTTTCGCTGCTGGGCTGCCTTCAGGAAATCTTCGGTTGTCGCCTTCTGCCCGTCATCCCTCGCCGGAGTTGCAGGCTTCGCTGAAGCAGCCGGAATTGAAGCCGTCGCAACAGGCTTGTGGACAGGTTTGGCGACTGGAGATGGGGCCGACGCGTCGTCGGCGACGACCTCGTGGTGGTCTCTCAGCCAGGCGTGGACACGTTCCGCCGCCGCCGCGGCAGCAGCGCGATTCCCGGCCTCGTCAACAGGAGAGTGGCCGGTGCGTGTCGCCGGAGCAACGGCCTTCGGTTTTGCGGTAGCGGATGCAGACGGACGGGTGGTCGAGCGTACTGCGGGCGATCCCGCAGCGGGCTTTTTTCCCGGCTTCTTACCCGTGGGCTGCGCCGGCAATTGACCGGCGGCAGCAGCCACGAGCAAAAACACCCATCCAAGGCGACGCATACACACAATAAAGAAGCCCGCGTCAGAGGCCAGAGCACTTTCAAGCCTACCCCCGACCCGGTAACGCAAAAAGTAACCAGAAGGATTCTGTGTAGGAATCAGTAAACACCGCCGCGCGGAGAGTTCGCCTCCCCTGCTGTCTCCGCTACGATGAAGAAGCATGCGCATGAGAGCATTTTCCCTGTTGCTGGGTAACCCGAACGTGACGTGCAGCGGCGTTTTCATTGCGGAAAACGCCCATAGATGCGGAAACCCTACTCTACACCCGCAGGGAAAATGCTCTACGAGCTCCCGGCTCTCCTCCGCCATCTGCGCGGGACTGTTGCTGGCTCTGACCGCCGGTCTCAGCGGCTGTGACAAACCAATGACTCCGGCAGACGTCACCTACAAGAACACCGGCAACCTCTATATCGACCGGGTGCAGCCGATCCTGCAGACCCGCTGCTACCGCTGTCACGCCGGCCTGAACCGCGAGAGCGGCCTTCGGGTCGACAGCCGCGCCTACATGCTGAAGGGCGGCAAACATGGCACGGCGCTGGTTCCCGGCGATCCGGAAAAGAGCCTCATGATCAAGCTGGTACGGCACGAGGGGCCTAAGGATGATCCTATGCCCATGCCGAACCGTCGTGGCAAGCTTCCGGAACAGGAGATCCGCGACCTGGAGCGCTGGGTCAAAGAAGGCGCCTTGGAATAAAGCTCTATTCCCCAAGGAAAAAGAACTCCGCAGGCAACGAAAAGGGCTCCCCAGCGGGAGCCCTTTTCGAAGAAATATTGGAAAACGGTCTATACGTGGGAAACAGGCGCGTGCGGAACCGGTGCTGGCTCGGCGGCGCCTTCGGGCTTAGTCGGCACAGCAGGCTTCTTCGGCTCGGCCTTCTTGGTCGGAGCCAGAATGGCGTGCAGCGTAGTGCCTTCCATGCGAGGCATAAACTCGACGGTGCCGTTCTCACCCACATCCTGGATCAGGCGGTGGATGATCTTGTAGCCGAGGTCGCGGTGCGCCATCTGGCGGCCCTTGAAGCGCAGGCTGGCCTTCACCTTATCGCCTTCCTGCAGGAAGCGGACGGCCTGGTTCTTCTTCGTCTGGTAATCGTGCTCGTCCACCGTGACGGAGAACTTTACTTCCTTGATGGTGATGACCTTCTGCTTCTTCTTCGCGGCGCGGTCGCTCTTATCTTTCTCGTAGAGGAACTTGCCGTAATCCTGAATACGGCACACCGGGGGAACGGCGTTGGGCGAAATCTCCACCAGGTCCAGTCCGCGTTCGCGTGCGATCTTGAGGGCATCGAATGGCTGCATAATGCCGACCTGCTCGCCATTCTCGTCAATCACACGCACCTCACGGGCGCGGATTCTTTCGTTGGTGCGGATGAAACTCTTTTGCGATCGCTTGTCGTTAAACGGTGGTGGAATAAGAAGCCTCCGGGATCTAAATCTGTGGGTCTAAAATTTGACGCGCCTGGAGCACCAAACGGCTCAGCACGCAGACGAAAGTATAGCAATTTCGCGGGATCATTGGTTGGATTCCTCCATGCGGCACGCGGAAAGTCGCCTTCCCGCCCGAAACGGGCAGGCAGCCGATGAACCAACCAGCGGAGGGTGCTTCCGCATCCCATCTCCCATCAGTACAACGTTTTATGTTGCAATGTTGATTGCCCACTATAGGGCATGTTAGGAGTTCTGCCTGAATGAAACGCCGCATTTTGCTCGTCGATGACGAAATTGCTGTCCTCCTCACCTTAAAAGCAGTTCTGGAGATCTCAGGCTTCGACGTCGATACCGCCACCTCCGGCCTGGAGGGCCGCCACAAACTCCGCGCAAAACCGTATGACATGGTCATCACTGACATGCGGATGGAACATGAACAGGCAGGCCGCGATGTGGTCGGCTATGCCCGCGGACTGCCCAACCCTCCGGCGATTGCCCTGCTGACCGCCTTCCCCGTCGCCGACGAAGACTGGCAAGAGATGGGCGCCGACAAGATGCTGGTCAAACCCATGCAAACCCGGACCCTGCTGGAACAGATTGAGGCTCTCCTCGAGAAACACCTGGCACAGACCGGAGCCTCCGCCTCAACTCCGGCGAAGGCGGACAAGAAGGCCGCCAAAAAGGTAGCCGCAAAGAAAGTAGCAAAAAAAGCCGTCAAGAAGGCTGCGAAGAAAGCGATGAAACCCGTCGCACCGGCAAAGAAGACCGCGAAAAAGACAGCCGTAAAGAAGACCGCCGCCAAAGCCGTGAAAAAGGCTGCCGGCAAAAAAGCTGCAAAAAAGCGCTAAAGACAAAGCAAAAGGAGGGATTCCCCTCCTTTTGCTTTTCCATCACTGCCACATCTCGCGGTAATCGGCGGCGTATTCCCGAAGCGACCGAGGTGTCTTCCCCGTCAGCCTCTCGAGATCATCGGTCGGTTGTGAGAGGCGCCCTGTCCGCGTCACGCGAAACAGGCTGAGGATATACGCGACATACTCCTCCGGAAGCCCCGCCTGCGACAGCGTTTTGGCGAACTCCTCGTCTTCCATCGGTACATACCGCACCTCGCGTTGTATGGCCTGGCCCAGCACAGCGGCAGCGTCGTCGTAGCGTAGAGCCTCCGGCCCGGTCAACTGGAAGATCTTGCCGTTTACGTCTTCTCTCATCAACGCCGCCGCGGCAGCCGCACCTACGTCGCGGGCGTCGATGAATGGAGTCAGCGCGTCACCCGCCGGTAGCGGCAAAATGCCGCTGTACTTGATCGGCTCTGCCCACCAGGTATGGAAGTTGTCCATAAACCAGTTCGCGCGCACAATCACCCATCGCGCGGCTTTCTGCGCGGCTTCTTCCACAAGGCTCAGCGGTTCCTGCTGCAAGCTCACGCTTGCGGAGCTAAGCAGCACAACCTTGCACTCGCGCTGCAACACGGCTTCCAGCATGGGAAGCATCACTTCATCTGCGGGCCCTACAGCCGGCTGTGGCTCCATCAGAAAGATCCGGTCGACATCTTTCAGGGCTTCCGCAAAGGTCGCCGGATTCCCGTAGTCGAAACGCACAACTTCAACGCCATCTTTCGCAGCAACATTCTCCGGACTGCGGCTCGCCGCACGAACGTACTGGCCGGTGGTGGCAAGAGCCTCCACGACTGCCGCTCCAACTTTTCCTGTGCTTCCCGTGACGAGTGTCTTCATGCCGCCTCTCCTTGTTCGTACCGCGCAAGAGCGATGGCAAAGAACACCGTGGAGGCCAGCGCCATGATGGTTCGGATGTGGTTCCACAGAATCCACGCGTTATAAAACGATGCCCATGTCTGCGCTGCATTCGCAGCATGAGCGTCGGCGTTTGCCAGGGTGTTGTTCAACGGAACGTTGCATGCAAAGGTCACCGCTAGCGATAGCAGGTACAACACGACAGCCGTCAGCATCGCGGCCCGGCTACGCTGCTTCCGAATCACCTGTGTAGCCAGCACCAATGAAGCCAAGCCGGTGCCGAACAAGGCCAAAGCAAACCAGGGATTCTCCGCTGTGATATCGAGCTGCTGCATCGCCGTCACTGCGGCATCAACCGGCAGCCGATGCAAGCCCTGCATGACGAAGTTTGAGAACGCAAAGTAGGCTCCGCCATCGGCGGCGCTGCCGGCGATACAAAAGAGCGTCAAGGAAACGAAGACTCGTGGACTCATTACGTCTCTCCTCGTTTTCAACCTACGGAACGCCGCGCCGCGAAGACATGGGCAGGCGTCTCGCTTTCATTGCCGTCCGTCTCATTCCGGTGCTAACGTGAGTCCCGTATGGGGCGCGCCGTCGACACGAATTGGATCAGTGAGATTGCGAGCAATGCTGCGGCGCTGTGCCGTACACGCACGTCCGCTCCATGGGGCATGGGCATCGCCACCTACGACGGCGTCATGTTTCA
>JAEKKE010000255.1 GCA_019510535.1 Acidobacteriota bacterium | reverse complement strand
GCAGCAAATGATTGCTGTTCCCGAGGGGCCGGCGCCCCAGCCTGGCGCCGTGGCCGGTGTGGTTATGGATACCGATGGCGCAGCCATTCCCGGGGCGAAGATTGCGGTCATTCGCAACGGCGCGACGGTTGATGGCGTTTCTACTGTCTCAGGAGGCGACGGCGTCTTTTCGCTTCCCGGTGTGCCTTCGGCGACTGCTGTCGTGTTCAACGTGTCGGTCAATGGATTTGCTTCCTGGACTTCGGAGCCTGTGACGCTGGCACCAGGGCAGTATATGGAACTGCCCGAGATCAAGCTTGCTATCGCAGCGATCAATACTGAGGTTACTGCGATCTTTCCGGAAGAGCTGGCGAAGGAGCAGGTCAAGGAAGAAGAAAAGCAGCGCGTACTGGGTGTGATCCCGAACTTCTATGTGGTCTATGACCACAATGCGGTTCCGATGACGAGTGCGCTGAAATTCCGCCTGGCGCTGAAGGCTTCTACTGACGTTGTTACCTTTGCCGGAGTAGGGTTTATCTCGGGCATCTATCAGGCTGCGGACCGCCCTGATTTTCGCCAGGGCGCCACGGGGTACGGCCAGCGTTATGGCGCTATTTATGCCGACGGTGTGAGCGACATCCTTATTGGCGGTGCTGTTCTGCCGTCGCTCCTGCATCAGGATCCCCGCTATTTTTACCAGGGAACAGGGACAAGGAAGTCTCGCGCACTGCATGCGCTCTCCAGTCCATTTATCTGCAAGGGCGACAACGGGAAGTGGCAGTTCAACTACTCGTCTATCGGAGGCGATCTCGCCTCCGGTGCGCTTTCAAACCTCTACTATCCCGAGTCCAATCGCGGTGCGAACCTCGTCGTCAATACCGCATTGACGGCTGCAGGGGGGCGCATGCTCAACGCTCTCGCCCAGGAGTTCATCCTGAAAAAGCTCACCTCGGGGAATCACGAGAAGAACTAACTCCATCGTTTCGCATCGCCACGACAGCGAAGACATCCAATGGGTAACTCCGTAAAAAGGATGAGGAACGATGGACGAGCTCTTTATAAAGGTTGTCATAGCTTCGTGGAAACAGGTTGTCAGTCGTGTGGACCAGCGCTTTGCGCCACTTGATGACGAACAGCTTCAGAAGCAGGTTGCCCCGGACAGAAACCGTCTTTTTTATCTGCTCGGCCATCTCACGGCCGTTCATGACCGCATGCTGCCCCTCCTTGGCGTTGGGGAGAGACTTTACCCGGCGCTCGATGAGGTTTACATCACCAACCCTGATCGTTCGCTTGCCGATCCGCTCCCTGCGGCGGACCTGAAAAAGGCGTGGGGAGAAGTGAATGCTGCGCTCATCTCCGCCGTTGAAAAGTTTTCGCCGGACGACTGGTTGAAGAAGCACAACGCGGTTTCCGATGAAGACTTCGCCAAAGAGCCGACACGGAATCGGCTTGCTGTCTTTCTCAGCCGCACCAACCACGTGTCGTTTCATGCAGGGCAACTAGTACTGGTGAAGTAGAGCTTTCGGAGAGTTTCTTGATGTGGCGTAAATGACATCAATGATGTCGTTTACGCCTTTCCTGCGTCTGGAGCGGTGAGTAAGCTAACGGATAGCTTTCCGAAATTGTAAGCAGAAATGACAAGAGCCTCCGGTGCGTGGACCGGAGGCTCTTGCAAACGTAAATGAATGTTACTGCTTCAACGTTCGCGTGATTGTCGATTGGTTGCGGGGGCAGGATTTGAACCTGCGACCTTTGGGTTATGAGCCCAACGAGCTACCGGGCTGCTCCACCCCGCATTCATATGATGCCATCTGGGAGCCATCAGGTCAACTCATCCCATCTGTCTCTAACATCTCCTTTGAGATAGCAAGCATCTATGTCCATCACAGGAGAGCTTTGACTCTGGTCTGGATAAGGTCTATAGGGATGCGGGCAGATAACCGAATCACGGTTCTGACGTTGATTTTTCTAGGCGGTGCGGTGGGGCACGCGGAGCCGCGACGCCATCTGGTGTCCCCATCGGAGGCCGAACGTGCCGTTCTTGAAAAGAAGCTTGACCCTGCACTTATGCCGACCGGCGCCAGCCACAGGAATATCGACCCTAAACAGATATTCAAATTGGTCGGGCCACATGACACAGAAGAACTGACGCTCGCAGCGGTCGACTATGATGTACCCAATCCGAACGCTGGAGTTACGCGGCATACCTGCGGTATCTACGTTGTACCCGCACGGGGAGCCGCGTATTTTCTTGATGGCAGCCTGGATGACGCAATTCCCGTCCAGTGCAGGAAAGTCGTATCGATACGCCTGGTGAGCAAGGACGCGGAGTCTGCTGAGATTATGTTTGTCGGTGAAGCCTCACTGGCCTCCCATTCTTGGCGTCAGGAGTATTTTCTTCGTCGTGCGGAGGACGGGAGCTACAAACTGACTGCCGACTACAAAGACGTCCACTAGAAACTGTAGGTAAGGGCAGAGTCCTCGAGATTTCGGCCGGTGCGCCCGTCAGACAGCAGAACTTTCCCCCAGAATTCGCGTCTGATCCAGCAGGGTTAGTGTCGATAATCTTTGGCACTGACGGGGGATAGGAAGCATATGTATTGGAAGACTTTTACTCACGCAGTTCTCGCCGCCGCCCTGGTTGCGAGTGCATCTGCTCAGGCGAAGAAGAGCACTGTCTCTGACGCGCAGATCCAGGCGGACGTACTGAAGCGGCTTGCCGCCGACGCATCGCTGCAGAATCAGGACATCCAGGCCTCGGTTGCCTTCGGAACGGTCACGCTCACCGGAACGGTGACCGATGATAACGCCCGCCACGCCGCCGAACAGGCGGCGGCACAGACCAACGGCGTCACCAAAGTTGTGGATGAACTCGCCCTCGGAGCGGTTTCAACCAGCACTTCCGCAGCTCCGAACCCAGAAGATACCGGCGCGGCGGCCATTGCCGAAGCGCAGAACGAGCCGGGTCAGGCCCAGCCGCAGCAGTATCCCCCCGTTACTGCTGACCAGCAGGCCCAGAACCAGCAGCCAATGGATCCGCAGGCCGCCCCCCCGGCCCAGCCGAATCAGCAAGCACAGCCGGATCAGCAGCCCCAGTATCCTCAGGCGCAGCCGGGATATCCGGCTCCTCGCGGACCGTACCAACGCCGTGTCTACGGTCCGTATCCGTATCCTGGAGCTCCGCCGCAGCAGGCCCAAGGCAACTATCCTAACCAGCAGCAGCCTTACCAGGGTGGAGGACAGCAGGCCGGACGCATGGTCACAGTGCCTGCGGGAACCGTTCTCTCGGTCCGTATCAACCAGCCGCTCGATAGCCACAATGCGCAGCCCGGCATGAGCTTTGACGGAACGGTCGTCGCGGACATCGTCGCCGATGGGGCGATTGCTATCCCGCGCGGCGCCACCGTCCACGGCCAGGTTGCCAATGTGTCGAACGCCGGAGCCCTAAAGGGCCGCGGGTCGCTCTCACTGCAGCTGACCGGAGTCTCACTTGGCGGACAGGAGTTTGCCCTCACCTCCGAGCCCTGGACGCGCAACGGAGGCGATAAGGCCGTCACCAGCGTGGACAGTACCCTTGGCGGCGCCGCTATCGGAGCCATTATCGGTGGCGTTGCCGGTGGCGGAGCCGGCGCAGCCATCGGAGCCGGCGTCGGTGGTGGCGTTGGCCTGGGCGCGGCGGCCGCATCCCCCAGCGGAAACGTCTGGGTTCCCGGAGAGGCTGTACTCCGCTTCCGCGTCTCGCAGCCGGTCACTGTCGCGACAGTTGACCAGCAGGAGCTCAACCGCCTGGCCTACGGAGCCGGCCCCGCCGGCGGACCTCCGGCCATGGGGCCGCGTCCATACCCGTATCCCTATCCGTACGCCTATCCCTATGGCGCGGTGGTTATTGGCGGACCTGGACCGTACTTCTACCGTGGCGGCTATTACCGCCCGTACTACCGTCCGTACTATCGCGGTTACTACCGCTACTAATTGCTCACTACGACAGAAGGCCCGGCACATGCCGGGCCTTCTGCTTTGCTGGAACGAATAGAGAGCATACAGCGTATGAAACAATGGAATTCTTCCATGGGAGTGTAACCATGTACTGTTCTCGTTGCGGAAAGCAAGTAAACGCCGGGGCCAGCTTTTGTTCTGCCTGCGGTGCGTCTGTTGCCTCTTTCGGTGATGTTGCTTGGGCCGGAAACCCGCCCGTCAATTTCGACGGCATAACCCGTCCGCGGGCCAACCGGGTTATCGCCGGCGTCTGTCTCGGCATCGCCCGCCGCTATGGTTGGGATGTGAGCATGGTTCGCGTGGCCTGGCTGCTTGCCGTCGTCCTCTGTGGCACCGGCGTTGTGGCGTACATCATCCTGTGGATAGCAATTCCAGAAGAAAGTTACGCGCTGCCCGCAGGGCCGCCGACGAGAGTTCCGTGAGCGAAGTGAAGGCCAAGGTAAACGCTGTCTCCCCGAAGTCGACCAACACACAATCCACGAATCAAGCCCGTCCCTTTTCCTACCAGGGGCGTTCGCTCGCATGCAGCGGCGTCTCCCTGGAGAGTCTGGCTCAGAAGTTCGGAACGCCACTCTATGTCTACTCCGGCGACCAGATCCTGGAACGCCGCAACCTCTTCGCCCGTGAGTTTGCCGGTGTCGATCACACGGTCTGCTATGCCGTAAAGGCGAACTCGTCGCTTGCGATCCTGAAGCTGCTGGCGCAGTCCGGCACCGGTTTCGATATCGTCTCCGGCGGAGAGCTGGAGCGCGTTCTGCGCGTCTCGAAAGATGCCGCCAAGCGCGTCGTCTTCTCCGGTGTGGGCAAGCAGGCCGCGGAGATGGATCTTGCTCTCAAGGCCGGCATCCTGATGTTCAACGTCGAGAGCGAGGCCGAGCTTGAGCTGCTGGCAGAACGAGCCGCGAAGCTGAAGAAGAAGGCTCGTATCGCTCTGCGTGTGAATCCGGATGTCTTCGCCGAGACGCATCCCTACATCTCCACCGGTCTGCGCGAACACAAGTTCGGCATCGATATCCGTATTGCCCGCAAGGTGTACCGCCGTGCTGCAAAGAAGCAGTGGCTTGAGCCGGCAGGTGTCTCGGTACATATCGGCTCGCAGATCCGCTCGACGGAGCCTTTTGGCTCGGCCCTGGCGCGCGTCGTGGATCTGGTGAAGCAGCTTCGCACGGATGGCCTCAATATCCGCTATGTCGATGCTGGGGGCGGACTCGGTCCTGGCCGTTTCTTCGTCGCTCAGGCGGGAACACTGCTCTCACGCGTGCTCTACACCAAGGTGAACGGCACCAAGACCTTCGTGATTACGGATGCGGCGATGAATGACCTGATCCGTCCGGCGCTCTACCAGGCACATCACGAGATCCTGCCGGTGAAGCAGTCGATGTCGAAGAAGACCATCGTTGCCGATATCGTCGGCCCGGTCTGTGAGTCGGGAGATTTCTTTGCCCGCGATCGCGAGCTGCCTGCGGTCAAGTCAGGTGATCTGGTCGCACTGCTCGATGCGGGAGCGTATGGCATGTCCCTGGCCTCGAATTACAACACCCGCTCCCGCGTCGCCGAGGTGTTGGTCCGCAACGGTAAGACAAAGCGTATCCGCCGCCGCGAGACGGTCGACGAGATGCTGACGCAGGAAGTGCTCTAGACACCCGGACCATGTACAAAACAACAGTTCGAGCATAGGTCGAACCGTTGTTTTAATTTGTCATCCCGTAGAGATTCGCTTTTCTAGGAGCGACAGATTCGGGAAAGCCCATGCTCTGGGTGCTCCGTCCATTGCATCGCAATGGACGGATGTTCGGGCTGAAGCCCGCTGAACACCCCAGCCAGCAAAGCTGGCCGGGGACCCTGCTGCTCCCACCAACTGAATTGGATGGCCCATCTACGGTGCTTCGTTCGCTGGTGCAGACGCTCCGGCAGGTCGCAGCACGCCCGAGCGCTTCAGCAGGTAATACAGCGGAACACCGCAGGCGATAATCACCGCGCCGATGCCCGAGTTCCGTGGCTGATCGACGATTGAAAACACCAGCAGCACAACTGCGCACAGTACAAAGATCGCCGGCACCACTGGGTATCCGGTTACGGAGTAGGGCCGCGGTGCGTCCGGTTCCCGCTTGCGGAAGACGAAGACCGAAGCCGTCACTGCCGCGTAGAACAGCCACTCCGAAAAGATAGCCAGCGAGAACAATCCCTGGAAGGTATTGATCAGCAGCAGAAGAACGCTGCATAGCACTGCCTGCAGAATCAGTGCAGCCGCTGGTGTTTTGAATCGGGGATGCACCCATGCCAGCCCGCGGAAGAACAGACCGTCGCGCGCTGCCGCGAAGGGGATACGCGCGCCGGTCAGTGACGATCCGATAAAAGTGCTTCCGTAGCCCACGGCCAGCACGGCTGAGAAGATCATTGCTGCGATCGGCGGAGCGCTGGTGAACATGGCGGCTACTGCCGGACGATCGGCGTGGGCAATCGCCACTGCCGGAAGCACGAATTGGATTGCTGCGTTGGTCAGCATGTACAGCACGCCAACGATGGCGACTCCGGCGATGAGGGCGACGGGTAATGAACGGCTCGGATTCTTGATCTCGCCCGCAGTATGCGTGACATCGGACCATCCGTCATACGCCCATAGCGCTGCAATTAGCGCGACCATGAAGCCGGAGAACCCGCCGCGCGCGCCGCTGAACGTCGTATGGAAGTTGGCAACGCTACCATGTCCCCCAAAGAAGCAGATGCCGACGACGCCAAGCACCAGGAAGACCTTCATGATAAGCAGCAGTCGCTGCGTGTTTCCGGCTTTGCGCGTGCCCAGGATGTTCAGGCCGGTGATCAGCCAGGTAAAGGCAATGGCGGCAAGCTGTCCCCAGACGACGTGTGGAAAGACAGGCTGGGTGAAGAAGTGGAAGACGGCAAAGTTTTCCAGCACGCGTACCACGCCACTCGCAATGGATGCAATCGACGAGGGTTTCGCGATCGTCACCTGTGTCCACATGAAAACAAAGCCGGTCAGATCGCCATACGCTTCGCGCAGATAGGCGTATTCGCCGCCGTAACGCGGGCGCGTCGCGGAGATTTCCGCATAGGTCATGGCTCCGAAGAGGGAGAGAATGCCACCGACGATCCACACGGCGTAGACCATCGCCGAGGAGCCCACGGCCCGCATCATCTCCGACGGTACAAGAAAGATTCCCGAGCCAATGATGATGCCGATCACCAGCGCCGTGGCATGCGATGCTTCGAGTACACGAGGCAGTTCGGCGTGGACGGCTGGCGGTGCGGTCTGCGATGGCATGGGTTGAAGTGAGGGTAGCACGCCCTGCCTGAGGTCATCGAACCACCTGTGTTCTCACTCTGGCTTAATGGGCACTTAAGGCCTTTCTCTTCCAATGGTGAGATGGGCCAACCGGCAATTTAAAGGTGACGCGCTGGCCGTTTTCTGCGTCTGATGAGGAAGTGATGAGCAAGACAGGTTCTATATCCCGGCGATCGTTTTTGAAGCAGACGGTGGCCTTCTCCGCTTTGGCGGCGATCCAGCCGCGCGCCGTCTTTGGACAGCTTCCGTCACCCGCTCCGGATCGCAATGCCGCCCATATGCTGATGCTCGGGGATTGGGGCACCGACAAGTATCTCGAACAGCAGGTGGCCACGGCCAACGGGATGAAGAGCTACGTCGATGTCCGTCAGATTCACCCGGAGAGCCTGTTTATGTTGGGCGATAACTGGTACGGCACGCTCAGTGATGACTCCCCCCGCTGGCAGAGCCAGTTTGAGCAGATGTATCCCAAGTCGCATTTTCCAGGGCCTGCCTACGCCGTGTTGGGCAATCACGACTACGAGTACAAGATCGGCAATAAGGTTGAGATGCAGCTCGGCTACGCCAAGCGCCACGAGGGAACCCGCTGGTACATGCCGTCGCGCTGGTACACCTTCACCTGGCCGCAGGCGAAGCCGATCGTGACCTTTATCTGCCTGGACTCAAACCTGCCGGGAACGAAGAGTGATCCATGGCCATGGTCCTTCACGATGAAGCGTGAGCACCGTGACGAGCAAGAAGAGTGGTTCAAGCAGGAACTTGCCAAACCGCGCACCACGCCCTTCGTCGCCGTCGTCGCCCACCATCCGCTCTTTAGCAACGGCATCCATAAGGACAACCATCTACTGATCAAGCGCTGGGACGATCTGCTGCGTGCCGCCAAAGTCGATTTTTACCTCACCGGCCACGACCACGATCTACAGCACCTGGAGTTTGCTGGACATCCAACATCGTTTGTCATCTCGGGGGGCGGTGGCGCGGAACTCGTCGACTGGACGACCGACCCGAAGAAGCGTGGCCCGTGGGGCAGTAAGGTTCTCGGCTTCACCGACTTTGAAGCGAAGGACGACGCTATCATCGTTCGCCTCCTCGACCAGGACGCGAAAGA
>JAEKKE010000664.1 GCA_019510535.1 Acidobacteriota bacterium | reverse complement strand
GGGTTCTGCTCGAAGAAGGCGCCCAGGCGCTCATTGACGAAGCTCTGCACCTGGCCCGAGATATCGGAGTTCAGCTTGCCCTTGGTCTGGCCTTCGAACTGCGGCTGCGGAATCTTGACCGAGATCACGGCGACCAGGCCTTCGCGGACGTCGTCACCCGAGAGTGATTCCTTCAGGTCCTTGAAGAGACCGAGAGACTGACCGGCGGCGTTGATGGTACGCGTCAGCGCCGTACGGAAACCGGAGAGGTGCGTTCCACCGTCGACCGTGTTGATGTTGTTGGCAAACGAGAAGACCGTCTCCGAGTAGGAGTCGTTGTACTGCAGCGCTGCCTCGACGACGAGCGAGCCCTTCTCGGCTTCCATGTAGAACGGCTTGTCGTGGAGCACCTGTTTGCCCTTGTTGAGGTGTTTGATGAACTCGGCAATACCACCGTTGTACTTGAAGGTCGCCGTCTTGGCGTCGCCAGTCTTGGCGTCGCTGGTGCGCTCGTCGGTCAGCGTGATCTCGATGCCCTTGTTCAGGAAGGCGAGCTGACGCAGACGGTTAGCCAGCGTGTCGTAGTTGTACTCGGTGACCGTGAAGATGGTCCTATCGGGCAGGAAGTGCACCTTGGTGCCGCGCCGCTTGGTCACGCCGGTCTGACGAACAGTGCTGGTGGGGTCGCCCTTGGAGTAGGTCTGCTCGTAGGTCTGGCCGTTGAGCCAGATCTCGACATCGAACTCTTCCGAGAGAGCGTTGACGCAGCTTACGCCTACGCCGTGCAGACCGCCGGAGACCTTGTAGGTGCTGGCGTCGAACTTGCCGCCGGCGTGCAGCTTGGTGAGCACTACCTGAACTGCGGGCATACGCTCGCCGTTGGGCAGCGCCTTCTCGTCCACGGGGATACCACGGCCGTCGTCGATGACGGTGATGGAGTTGTCGACGTGGATGATGACATCGATCTTCGATGCATAGCCGGCCAGCGCCTCATCGACCGAGTTGTCGACGACCTCATAGACCAGATGATGCAATCCCTGCTCGGAGGTGGAACCAATGTACATGGCAGGGCGCAGGCGGACGGCCTCAAGGCCTTCCAACACCTTGATGTTTTCGCTGGTATATGAGCCGCTGGGCTGGGTATCGGGCGGTGCTTCGGGGAGAACATTCTGAGTGGACATCAGGCTCCGTAAACTACTGAATTTGAGCGCCTTAGCGTGGCCGTTCGAAACTTCGGTGACATGCTTATTTTAGCACGTTCCGGGGGTCTCCTGCTGGGGTCCGGAGATGCCGAAACATGGCGTTTTTCGCGGGAAATGGCACACTTTT
>JAEKKE010000084.1 GCA_019510535.1 Acidobacteriota bacterium | reverse complement strand
CACCGGCCAGCTCCAACTGGTTCTGGTATTGATACACGCGGGCGCGATGGTTGTAGATATTCGGGGCTCCCGAGGGATTGAGGCGGAGGGCGGTCGAGAACTGATCGAGCGCTTCTTCGTACATGCCATCGAGCCGCAACGTAATACCGGCGATAGTGTGCACGTTCCATTCATTTTCCGCGGTTTGCAGCAGATTCTCGATCCCGTGACGGACGCTCTCTTTCTCACCGCGTGAGAGCAGCATGTAAACGCGATAGAGATTCGCCTCAATCGATCCGGGATCGAGCGACAACGCCTTGTCGAAAGCACGGCGTGCCTCCAGCAGATGCATCTGGCCACCCAGGCCATGACGGGCATACTGCAACTGGGCGATACCGAGACCAGTCCATCCCGGAGCAAAGTTCGGGTTCCGCGTTACGACCGCCTCCAGCAGGGTGCGAGCCCGATCAAGATCGTCGCGCGATCCGGTCGTCTGCATGAAGCTGGAAAGAATCGCGCGGCCCTGAAGATAGTCTTCCGAGGTATCTTCCGTCAGCGGTACAGAGGTACTGGGGACGCCTGTGGCACGCTTGCGTTTCAGACCACCAAAGCCCTGTAGTGAGGCGAAGACCTCGTTACTGATCTCCGTCTGCACGGCAACCAGATCGAACGATGCCACACTGATGGCGCCGCCGGCGAGAATGCTTTGCCCGGCGACGTCCAATAGCTGCCAGTTCAGGTCAAAGCCTTTCTCCGACCGCAGGAAGTTCCCGGCCAGCACAAACTGCACCAGCAGCTTCCGGCCGATAGCCAGCGGATCAAGCTGCTGCACCGGCACATTCATCAGGGAGCTGGTGGGACGCACGACGAGATCCGAGATACGCGCCAACCTGGCCGACATAGCATCGGCAAGTGCATGCCCATAGAGCGGAGAGACATCACCTGCCGGAGCGAAGTTCACGAAGGGGAGAACGACGATCGAGTTTTCCTTGGTAGGAGTCTCGGTGCTGTCGCGGAAACGCTCGGCAAGCATCGACAGAATGCCGGTGGAGCGCTTCTCTTCCTCCTGCGGCGTCTCCAGACGGGCGAGCGGCGAGCCTCCCGGCACAACGACAGCTTCAAGCTGCATCGTGGTCAGAATGGTCTTCAGGCTTTCGCGCAGCTCTAGTGCTGATCCGAAGCGGGCCGACGGCTGCTTCTCCAGGCAGCGGAGGATGACACTCTCAAGCTCCTGCGGAAGCGAGGGCGCAATCTCGCGCAACGGCGGCGGATCAGAAAACTGAATGGCTCGAATGGACTGGAACTCCGGCGCATCCGGACGATGGAACGGATGGCGGCCGGCGGCCAGCTCATACAGAATGAGTCCCAACGCAAAGATATCGCTCTGCACACTCGACTGCCCGGTCACGAACTGCTCGGGAGCCATATAGGCCACAGTACCGCCACGAGCGGTGTATGTCGGTCCTACCGGAGCATTCACATCGCGCTTGTCACCGGGCTTCACGGGGTCAAAGTGCATATCTTCTGCAGAGAGCCGCCGAGCGAGGCCGAAGTCGAGGATCTTAATCAAGCCGCCATCCGTCAGCATGACGTTGGCGGGCTTGAGGTCGCGATGGAAGATGCCGAGCGCATGCGCGGCGGCGAGGCCGTCGGCCATCTGCATACCTGCCGAGAGGATGAGCTGCAGGCTCGCAGGTCCCTCGCCGATGACCTTGTCCAGGCTCTTGCCGGGGATGTATTGCATGGCAATGAATGCCTCATCCTCGGTCTCGCCTGTGTCGTAGATCGCACAGACGTTGGGATGATCGATGGCGGAGGCGAGCCGGGCCTCGCGCAGAACGGTCGAACGGATCTGCTCGACGGTCAGGGCTCCACGCTTGATCAGCTTGAGAACGACCGGACGTTGCAGCAGGGTGTCCGTGGCAAGATAGACGACGCCGGAACCGCCCGCACCCAGCTTCCGGACAATCTCATATTGCTCCACCTGTCGTTGCTTCATATCTTGATTATCGCAAGTCGGCTGTGGAACTTTACTCCGACACAGGGTCATGCCTAGGGTGTGTCATCGCGAAAGACAACATGGGCGGGCAAATCACTTCGCCCGCCCATGCTGTACCTCTTCAACTTTCAACTTGCAACTTTTAACTCTTACCTTAGTGCGGATACTGCGGCCGCTCCCATGGACGCGGATTCACCGGATCGTTCTTCCAGCTCTGGCGCTTGCCGAGGTACCACATCAGCGCGCCGAACAGGAACATCACGATTCCCCATTCGATGTTCAGATTATCGCCCAGCGACTTCTGATAGATGGCTGAGCCGCGGGTGAAGAATCCATAGACGGTCATCAGGCCGCCGGTCACAAGAAACATCAGGCCAAGCGGAAAACGGATATCGAGTCCCATGCATTCCTCCTATGCGAATACCAGGTTGAGAATCACCAGCAAGACCAGCACGGCGATCGCCAGCGATGCCGGCTTCTGCCACCAGGCGAGGTGCTCCTCCACTGGCTTAGGTGTGAGTGAATAGACCAGGCCGACCAGTTCAGGCTCAGGCCGTGGCTTCGTCATCAGGCTGATGGCGACGGTCACCAGCAGATTGACGGAGAAGGCCACAATTGCGGTCCAGAAGTTCTGCGCCATGTCGCTGGGATAGGTGTGGACGAGCTTGATCCAGGCGCCATGGAGACCAGGAGCTGCATCCTGTGGCAGCGTCAGGCCATGATGCAGCAAAGCCGCGCTGGTGCCGAGGATCAGACCGCTGAAGGCGCCGTGTCCGGTAGTGCGCTTCCAGAACATTCCCAGAAGGAAGGTGGCGAAGAGCGGCGCGTTCACAAAGCTGAAGACCAGTTGCAGCGCGTCCATGATGTTGTTGAAGCTGGTCGCTGCATACGCCGCTGCAATCGATAGCAGAATACCGCCGACAGTCGCTATGCGTCCCATCATCAGATAGTGGGCATCGGTAGCGCGCTTGTTGATATAGCTCTGATAGATGTCGTATGTCCACACCGTGTTGAAGGCGGTTACATTGCCCGCCATGCCTGACATAAAGCTGGCTAGCAGAGCGGTGAGTCCCAGGCCAAGGATTCCCGAGGGGAAGTAGTGGAGCAGCAGCGCCGGGATGGCCAGGTCATAGTTGTAGACCGGCTGGCCCTTATCGTCCAGCATCGGAGCTCCGCTGACCGGGTTCACCTTCTGCGGAATAATGCCGAGGCTCGTTCCCGCCGTGCTGGCGCCGACAAGATGGTTTTGCGCGGCGTGCTGCGCGACAGGAATGCTGACCGCGATCAGGCCGGGCAAGATGACCAGGAAGGGGAAGAACATCTTGGGGATGGCCGCGATCAAGGGAACGCGGCGTGCGCTCTCCTCAGAGTTAGCCGCCATGGCGCGCTGGACGACGAGGAAGTCCGTGCACCAGTAGCCAAAGCTGAGTACAAATCCAAGTCCCATGACCAGACCGAACCACTCCACGCCAAGCGGGTTGGTGTTGGCATGGGTCATGCCCTGCCAGGAATGGGTCATCGGGCCGGGCAGGCGCTGCTGAATACCATGCCATCCACCGACATTCTTCAGGCCGACCCAGACCAGCGGAGCGAAACCAGCCACGATCAGGAAGAACTGAAGCACTTCGTTGTAGATGGCCGAGGTGAGTCCGCCCAGGAAGATATAAGCCAGCACGATGACAGCGCTGAGCAGGACCGAGACATGGAAGATGTACTGGTCGGGAATAATGCCGTGGAACAGACCCAGCGTCTGGATCAGCAGCGCCATGGCATACATGGAGATGCCCGAGCTGAAGACCGTCATGATGGCGAAGCTGAAGGCGTTGACCGCCCGGGTCTTCTCATCGAAGCGCAGCCGCAGGTACTCCGGGACGGAACGGGCCTTGGAGCCGTAGTAAAAGGGCATCATAAAGATGCCGACAAAGACCATGGCAGGGACGGCGCCGATCCAATAGAAGTGGCTGGTGGCGATGCCGTACTTGGCGCCGGAGGCGCCCATGCCGATGACTTCCTGGGCTCCCAGGTTGGCTGAGATGAAGGCCAGACCACAGATCCAGGCCGGAATGGAGCGGCCGGCAAGGAAGAAGTCGTTGCTGGTCCGCATGTAACGCTTCAGCGTAAATCCGATGCCGAGCACGAAAACGAAATAGACCAGCATGATCAGCCAGTCAATGAAGGTCAGGGTCACGTATGCAATCCAGTCCTGACGATTTTGGGCAACATCGTCATCGCGCTCATTCTAACCGGATTACTGATATCTCACGGAAGCCTCTTCCTTCGGTGTCGGCAACCTTACCGAGGGGGAGGTGCATCGTACGTCGTTAACCAGGAGAGTTCGGCTGCGCCGCGTGCCCCCCTGGCCCGGGACGACGGTCAGGCTAATATGAAGCTCGGTGTCCTCCGCTGTTCGGGAACAGGCCCCTGAAAGATTGCGGTACTTATGCTTCACTTCCTGCCGAACAAACGTATGCAATCCACGGTTCTCTTGATTGACGACAACGCGGTACAGGCAGCCACCCGCCAGACGATCCTGAAGCGTGCCGGCTACTTTGTGATCCCCGCTTTAAATCCGCAGCGCGCCCTGGAACAGTTTCGGGCCAACGAGTTTCCCGCAGTCATCGACCTGGTGATTACAGACCACATCATGCCCGGCATGACCGGGGCGGAGTTCGTGCGCGAGCTTCGTACCTTTGCTCCTGCCCTGCCGGTGCTGGTTATCAGCGGCATGGAAGAGGCGGAAGACGAATACGTGGACCTGAACGTGAACTTTCGCCTGAAACCTCTTCTACCGGATAACCTTCTGGCCAGCGTTCACAGGTTGATCAATCCTGGCGACGGGGACGAAAAGCGCGATATCGCCTAGCTGGACGAAGCTCCAGACGCGCGATTTCCGGTCGATCAGTCCGCTAACCGCGCAAGCTCATTGCCCGGCATGCCTATAGCCTGAGAAAATGAGCGGTGGAGCCTCCTCATGCCGCACCCCATGCCTACCTTTGGCAGTTTCTCCCTGCTGCTGGCCCTCGTGCTTGCTGTCTACTCCCTGGCTATGGGCGGAGCATCGCTCTGGCAGATGGCAACCGGCCGTTCCGGACGCATTGCCCCTGAGCGCCTCTCGGAGACTGCCCGCCGTGCCGGCATCATGACCTTCGCCGCCGTCTCCTGCGCGGCTTTTGCGCTGGTATGGGCGGCATTCACCAATGACTATTCGGTGGCCTATATCCTCCACCACACCAACCGCGACCTGCATCCGGCGTACAAATTTTCCGCTCTATGGTCCGGGCAGGAGGGTTCGCTGCTGCTGTGGAGCTGGCTGCTGGCCGCCTACGGATTCGTCCTCCGGCTCCGCCATAAGGTCGACGTCCGGCTGACCGCCCACGCCTCCACCATCCTGTCTGGAGTTCAGGTCTTCTTCCTGCTTCTGCTGGTCTTTGCCGCTCCGCCTTTTTCCATCCAGCCGGGCGAGATTCCTCCGGACGGCTTCGGTCTCAATCCCCTGCTGCAGTATCCGGAGATGGTGATCCATCCCCCGATGCTTTACCTGGGTTACGTAGGGTTCACTGTCCCCTTCGCCTTCGCGCTCGGCGCCCTGATTATGCGCTACCCCGGCGAGAAGTGGATCCACATCACCCGCCGCTGGACGATGGTGACGTGGCTCTTCCTGACCGTCGGCATCTTCCTGGGCGCGCACTGGGCATACTCGGTACTCGGTTGGGGCGGCTACTGGGGATGGGACCCGGTTGAGAACGCCAGCCTGATGCCATGGCTGACAGGCACAGCGTTCCTGCACTCGGTCATGATGCAGGAGAAGCGCGGCATGATGAAGAGCTGGAATGTCTGGCTCATCTTCTCCACCTTCATGCTTACCGTGCTGGGAACGCTGCTGACGCGCTCCGGCCTGGTCAGCTCCGTCCACGCCTTCGCACAGTCCAGCATCGGGAACTGGTTTTACGGCTTCCTGGTCCTCGTCTTCTGTGTATGCCTCTTCGTCTTCGTACGGCAGCGCGATCATCTGAAGACGGAGAACAAGCTCGAGTCGATCGTCTCCCGCGAGTCCAGCTTCCTTTTCAATAACCTCATCCTGCTGGTCGCCTGCTTTACCGTGCTGTGGGGCACGCTCTTCCCGGTCCTGAGCGAGTATGTGCAGGGGTCCAAGGCGACAGTCGGCGCTCCGTTCTATAACCGCGTCGCTCTGCCGATCGGCCTCTTCCTGCTGTTCCTGACGGGTGTGGGGCCACTGCTGGCATGGCGCAGCACCACGCTGCGAACCATCCGCCGGAACTTTATTCTGCCCTCCATTGCGACCGTCGCCAACGCGATCGGCCTGATGATCGCGCATGTCCGTCCCTGGGAAGACCAGTCACAGCTCTACTCCCTGATGGCCTTCTCCCTGGGCGCCGGGGTCATCGCGGCGATCCTTTCGGAGTTTCTGCGCGGCGCCAACGTTGTCAGCACACAGACCGGCAAGAACCTCTTCACCGCCTCACTGCAACTGATCCAGCGCAATACGCGACGCTATGGCGGGTACATTGTCCACTTTGGCGTTGTCGTGATCATTGTCGGTATCGCTGGCGGAGCGTTCAACCAGTCAATGGAAAAAGAAGTTGGCTTCGGTGACAGGTTTTCGGTGGGTCCTTACGAATTGCGCTGCCAGTCCTACACGGAAGACTCCAACCCTGTCTACGACACGAAGTATGCACTTCTTGACGTCTACAAGAACGGAAAGTTTGTGACGCAGCTTTCGCCCGAGAGTCGCTTCTACGCTGCCAGCCAGACGAACTCCACGGTCGTCGCCAATTATTCGACCCTACAGCATGATCTCTATGTCATCTACATGGGGAACAATCCAGAGACCAATCGCCCGATCATCAAAGCATTCCTCAATCCTCTTGTGATCTGGATCTGGATCGGTGTCTTCATCATCATCGTCGGAACCTTCGTCGCTCTTGCACCGGCCATCAAACCTGCACTGGCGACATCGCGCGTCTCCCATACGGAAGCCGTCGCAGTTGGGAGTGGTGACTGATGCGTATTCGTTCTATTGTTCCTGCCTTCGTTATACACACCTTACGTCACCGCATGGCGCAGCTCTGCGTGGTCTTGTTGGGCACAGTCTTGCTGATGGCGGCTGCAGACGACACAGGCACTCGCTTCAACAGGCTTGGCCACGCCATGATATGCGTCTGTAGTTGCGGCCAGATTCTGCTGGAGTGCAACCACGTTGGATGCCCGGACTCTGACCGGATGATCGGCGAACTGCGAACGCGGCTTGCCAGCGGCGACGGCGATACTCCGATCTTCAACTGGTTTGCCGCGAAGTACGGCCCCACGGTTCTGGCTGCACCAATCCGCGGCGGCTTCGATACGGTTGCCTGGATTACTCCTGTCGCAGTCTTTCTGCTGGCGACGATCGGAACTGCTTTTCTGGTACGCGCCTGGGTACGCCGTCGTAGAAACACGGTGACCACACCAGAGGGCATTCCGGTTCAGTTGCCGGAGAACGACGCCGTGCGCGAACGCATTCGCCGGGAGACGGAGTACTGATGGGACTGGTTGCCGCTGCTGTTCTGACCCTTGCCTCACTGGCCTACATCTTCTGGCCAGCCGAGAATCCCTTTTCGCAACGTGCCAAGTCGCAGCTCGACTATCTCCGTGAGCGCAAAGAAGCCGTATACGAAAATCTGCGCGACCTGAACTTCGAGTACAAGGCCGGCAAATATCCGGAAGAGGACTACGTCACCCAGCGGTCTCTGCTGGAGAACGAAGCGGCAGAGATCATGGGCGAGATGGAACGCCTGGAACGCGCATAACGCCCAATAATCGACAGGAACCTCGTCAACAGAGCCGATACCCTCGTTGCCCCATTCTTTCGCGAAGCGAAAGGGTGGGGTATCGAGCGAAGCGAGACCGTCCTTGGTCTCCAGGGCCGAGATCATATTTCTGGGAAGTATCGAAATTTCACCCCTCTGCCTCGCCGCCACTAAAAACGAAGGAGCGGTCGCGCACAGCGCGATACCCCACGCTAACCCCAGCGAACAAGTTCGCCGGGGACCCCACCCTTCGCGATAAAACCGCGAAGAATGGGTAACGAGGCTATCGGCTCTCTCTTAGAGATTGGTTTCACAGACCTTCCGCGCTACGATAGTGGCACTCGCGGAGGGGATATGACCCAGTCGATCTTCCCGATGATCCATGTGCCGGACGTTCGAGCGACAGTGGAGTGGTACGTCTCCGTCCTCGGCTTTACTAAAACAGGCGAAAACATTGAGTGCGGCGAGATGAACTGGGCCCGTCTGCGTTACGGCGCCAGCGAGATCATGTTGAATATCGAAGGCCGCCCCAGCGATGCGTTCCGGCGTGAAGTTGATCTCTATCTTTACGCCTCGGACGTGGATGCGCTCTATGAGCGTCTTCACGAACGCGTGGACATCGTTGAACCGCCCCATGACACGCATTACGGCATGCGAGAGTTCATCCTGCGCGATTGCAATCGTTTCTGGATCACCTTCGGACAACCGATGGCGAATTAAAGAACTGAATGATTGAAGAATTGAATCAGGGTTCGAGCTTCGCTCGAATGTTACATTCCTTTTAAAGCCGAACAATCCATCCAGGAGTCCTGCTGTGAGTCTGCGCCGCACCGCTTTGCTGGTCGTGTCTTCGCTTCTCTCCTCTCCCCTGCTGGCGGCCGGCCATGAGCCGCCGAAGTACACCCCGCAGAAGGGCACCGAGATCCTTTGGGATACATGGGGTGTTCCGCACATCTATGCGAAGTCTGTCGCAGACATGTTCTACGCCTATGGATGGGCGCAGACGGCAGCTCACGGCAATCTGCTGCTTACGGTCTATGGCAACTCACGGGGTAGGGCCGCAGAGTACTGGGGGCCGAAAGGAAACCCGATCAGCCCGGCAGCGAATAACCTCAACAACGACACCTGGGTGTGGACCAACGGGATTCCGCAGCGCGGCGAGGAGTGGCTGGCGGCGCAGACGCCTGAGTTCCGCAAATACCTGGACGCTTTTGCTGCCGGTATCAATGCCTATGCTGCCGCCCACGGCGACATGCTGAGCGTGGAAGCCAAACGTGTCCTGCCCGTAACGACGCTGGACATCATCACGCATGAAGAGAAGTTCGTGAACTTCACCTTCGTGGCGGGTCAGCGTCTGATGTTCCCGACGCGCAATGCAGGCACATCCGATGCCGCGTTGGATCCTCGCATGGCGCCGTTTGCGGATGATGATCCCGCTGCTCCGAATATGGACATGGAAGACGGCTCCAACGGCTGGGCCATCGGGCCATCGCACTCCGCCAGTGGCAAAGCCATGTTGCTGATGAATCCGCATTTGGCCTGGGCAGGCGAGCAGAGCTACTTCCAGGTGCAGCTCACAGCACCGGGCATTGATCTCTCAGGCGCCACACAGATCGGCCTGCCAGTCCTGCGCTTCAGCTTCTCTCCCTACAACGCCATCACCAACACAGTGAATACCAACGACGGCGCCGACCTCTACAAAATTGTTCTCAAGGACGACGGCTATCTCTTCGACAGCAAGGTGCTTCCCTTCAAGGTGGAGACACATATGTTGAAGGTCCTGCAGCCGGATGGCAGCACCAAAGAGCAGGAGCTCACCATTAAGTCCACTGTCCACGGTCCCATCGTTCGAACTGACAATGGATCACCTATCGCTCTACGCGTCGCCGGTCTCGATAAGCCGCAGATGCTGGATCAGTACTGGCACATGGACACGGCCCATACCTTTGCCGAGTACGAAGCACAACTCAAGCGCCTGCAACTGCCCATGTATAACGTGATGTACGCTGACCGCGATGGGCACATCATGTACTTCTTTGCCTCCACCCTGCCAAAGCGCAGCGAGGGTGACTATGCCTTCTGGGGCGGCGTGGTTCCCGGCGACGAATCGAAGTATCTGTGGAACGAATACCTGCCCTATGAGAAGCTGCCAAAGCTGATTGATCCGCCGTCCGGCTATGTGCAGAACTCCAACCAGCCGCCGTGGGATGCGGGCTGGCCGACGATGTTAGATCCGGCGGAGTATCCCGCCTACGTCGCTCCGAAGTTCCCGCACTTCCGTTCCGACCGCGGTTTGCGCATGCTTTCGGAGGACAAGAAGATCAACTTCGAGGCGCTGACCGCCAAGAAGCTCTCGACCCACATGGAGCTTGCCGACCGCATGCTGCCCGAGCTTTTGGAGGCCGTCAACCAGTTCGGCAGTGACGGCACGAAGAAGGCTGCTGATCTGCTGAAGAGCTGGGACCGCAACGCCGAAGCCAATTCGCGGGGAGCCCTGCTCTTCTACGTCTGGGCGCAGAAGTTCACCAACGCGCAGTTGACCATCTCCACTGCCTCCGGCTCGCGCAACTTTGCCGTTCCCTACAAGCTGGAGGAACCGTTGACCACGCCGCGCGGCCTGAAGGACCCGAAGTACGCCGTGCAGTTGCTGGACGAGGCTATCGACGAGACCGTCAAGACCTATGGCGCGATCGATCGTCCCTGGGGCGAGGTCATGCGCTTCCAGATCAATGGACAGTCCGACGGCAACACTACAGCGGAACGTGGCGCGCCGATCGACGGGGTGGACTTTCCGGGCAACGGAGGCTACGGCAACCTGGGAATCTTCCGTGTGGTCACCTTCGGGCCGATTGCCAATGGAATCAAGACACCAGTGCACGGCGACACCATCACCATGGCGGTGGAGTTCACCAAAGTACCGCATGCCAAGGTGCTGGTCAGCTATGGCAACTGCTCACAGCCGGGGTGCAAGCATCACACGGACCAGCTTCCGCTGATGCGCGACAAACAGTGGCGCGATCTGTGGCTCAGCCGTAAGGAAGTGGAAGGCAACCTGGAAAAACGAGACGCCCTGCAATAGATCTAACGTGTGTTTTAGGTCCCGGCTGTACGAATACCGTGCAGCCGGGGCCGTCCGTTTTATCCTGAAGAGGTGACTTCCTCTAAGTTTCAGCGCCTGTGCGCTTCCCTTCTCTTCGCGATCCCTGCCATTGCTGCCGCGCAGGGCACCATCACCGGCACCGTCATGAACTCGACGCGCAATAAGCCTTCCGCCGGCGACGAGGTAACGCTGATCCGGTTGCAGCAGGGCATGCAGGAGTCCACTAAGACCACCACCGACGCCAAAGGCAAATTCACGCTTCAGGTGCCGGATGCCGGCATTCATCTGGTGCGCGTCACGCATGACAAAACGCCGTACTTCCGGCCCGCGCCTCCGGGAACCGAGTCCGTTGAGGTGGAGGTCTTCGACAGCGCTCCCAAGGTAAGCGGCATCGAGTGGGAGGCTGACGTGATGCGTTTGCAGACAGACGAGAGCGGAAAGCGGATGCGTATCGTCGAGAACTTCTTTGTGAAGAATGACTCCAACCCAAAGAAGACGCAGTACTCTGATCGCCCCTTTGATTTCTGGCTGCCGGCCGACGCCACCATCTCGGGCTCTGCCGCGCTTGGACCGGGCGGTATGCCGGTACAGTCGGCGCCGATGCCTCTGGAAGAAAAGGGCCACTACGCCTTCGTCTTCCCCATCCGTCCCGGTGAGACGCGCTTCCAGGTCTCCTATGAACTTCCGTACAGCGGAACGCTGACACTCGGACCACGCCCGACGATGAAGACAGGCACCATTGCTCTGATGATGCCCAAGACCTTCAAGTTCGAGGCAGCCGGGGGAGCACAGTACAACCTTGTCGAGGAGCTGAACGCGCAGACCTATGTGGCGCGTGACATCGCTCCCGGCGCCAAGCTTGGATTCACGGTCTCCGGTGCCGGCCAACTGCCGCGCGATGCTGCACAGACAAGCGCTGATGGTCAGCCAGCAGCGGGTGGCGGCGACAGCCAGGCAGCAGCACCAGGCGGATCGGCAGCGACCGATACCAAGCCAGGTGGTGGACTTGGAACTCCGATCGATACACCCGATCCGTTGACTAAGTACAAGTGGTGGATTTTGAGCGGTCTGGCGCTGTTGCTCGCAGTTGCAGCAGGCTTCTTCCTCAGCGGCAAGCCCGCGCAGCCCGCTGCTGCAACGGCAGGAACTGTGCCAACCGCACCGGCTGCACCTTCCGCTCCTTCCATGTTGCAGACCCTCAAGGACGAGCTCTTCGCCCTGGAAACGGATCGCGCAACCGGAAAGCTGACCGAGGCGGAATACACGGAACAGAAGGCCGCGTTAGAAGTCGTACTCAAACGCGCGATCAACCGGTCGTAAATAACTTGAGGCTGCCTAAAGGCAGCCTCAAGTGTTTCGTGGCTCTTGGCTTAGCTCAGAACCGTAAGCTTCCCTTCCGGCGTTTTCTCGATGGCGTGCAGCAGGCGGCCATCACCGTCCAGGTGCTGCAGCGTCAGCTTCTTTGGTGTGACCGAGAGGCGGCTGAAGCCGTAGACCTTGTGTGCGTACGGTCCGCGCACCGTGGGATCGACCTTGAGGTCATACAGGTCCGCGCCACCGCCTCCTGAGAGGAAGTAAGTCGTCGGATGACCTTCGAACTCCAGATGCTGCAGGTCGTGGTCATGCCCGGCCAGATACGCATGCACACCATACTTGCGGAAGAGTGGATCCCAGTCGCGAATCAGTAGCTTGTGGTCACCGTGAGGCCCATCGGAGAAGACGGGATGGTGCGCGATTACGACCGTAAACGGAGTTTTGCGTGGCTTCTGCAGCTCCGCCTCAAGCCATGCGAGCTGTGCGATGCGTTCCTCTTCCGTGAGCGTAAAATCGATCGTCGGCTTGCCGTCCTTCCGCGGAGCAATCGGATGCGGCATGTTGCTGTCGAGGGCGATGAAGGTGATCAGCGGATTCTTCTTCGGGAACTCGAAGGTGTACCACTTTGCCGGCATGGTCCAGCGGCTGTGACCGCGGCGAGCATACTCCAGCTCTGCATCGACCTTGCTCTTCGGAAAGTACTGGTAGTCATGGTTGCCCAGCACAGCGTATGCGGTGCAATCAAAGACGTTCTTCGGATACATCTCTTCAAAGCCGGTCTTCCAGCGCTCGGAGTCCACACCACCCTCCAGGGCTTCGTACCAGTTGTCACCCAGCATCAGCAGCGCCTGCGGCTTCAGCTTTTCGCGAAGCGTGTAATCGGCCATCCCCTTGGCGACGACCTGCTGTGCAGCAGGATTCAGATATCCCCAGTCCCCCAGCATCAGCAGCTCGGCTGCTGCCGGATCCTTCGGCATCATCTTGGCCAGGCCATGGCGCGAAGCCCACAGTGCTGTAGCGCTGAACGCAAAACTCTGCCGCAGGAAGCGGCGACGATCGAGGTGCAGGTTTTCCATACGCCTGGTATATCACTGGCGTATGAACGCCGGGTGACTGCCCCCGCATCGTCTGCCGATCCCACCACGTCTAATAGGAAGAAGGACGAGAACCGCCATGAACACGTTAAAAACTGCCATGCTGCTCACATCCCTGACCCTGCTGATGATGTTCGTGGGAGGGTACTTCGGCGGACAGAATGGCATGGTGTTGGCATTTCTGCTGGCCGCCGTCATGAACTTCGTCAGCTATTTCTTCTCGGATAAGATCGCCCTGGCGATGTACCGTGCGCAGCCGGCGACCCAGGAACAGCTTCCCCGTGTGTATTCCATCGTGGAGCAGCTTGCTTACAAGCAAGGTCTGCCTGTGCCGAAGATCTATTTGCTCCCTACCGAATCTCCCAATGCCTTCGCAACCGGGCGTAATCCCAAGCACGCCTCTGTCGCCGTAACCGCGGGCATTCTGGATCTGCTGGACGATGAGGAGCTGGAGGGCGTACTCGCGCACGAGCTCGGCCATGTGCGGAACCGCGATATCCTGACCAGCTCGATTGCCGCCACCATCGCCGGAGCTATTACCTTGCTGGCGCAGATGGGCCGCTTTGCCATGATCTTTGGCGGCTATGGCGACCGGGACGGTCGTGAGCGCGGCGGCGGTGGCATCGGTGCGCTTCTGATGCTGATTCTTGCGCCCATCGCAGCCACCCTGATCCAGCTTGCGGTCTCGCGTTCGCGGGAGTATGCCGCGGATGCCTCCGGAGCAGAGCTGACGGGAAACCCGCATGCCCTGGCACGCGCGCTGCAGAAGATCGATGCATACTCCCGTCGCCTGCCGATGGACGCGACACCGTCGACCGCACATCTGTTCATCTCTGCGCCGCGCCTGCGCGCCAGCGATCTGGCCGGCCTCTTCAGCACACATCCGCCGATGGAAAAGCGCGTGGAGCGCCTCATCGGCCGCGAGCGGATTTAACTAACTTGCTCCAATAGGCTGCTGCGACGACACTTGAAGCATGGTTGCGTTTCTTCGTGCCCTCCGGCTTCTCTCGCTCGTCGCCTGGATGGGCGGCATCGTCTTCTTCGGCGCCATCGCCGCACCTGCGATCTTCTCTCCGCAAGTGCTGGAGATGACGCAAGGCAACACACGGATTCCCGGCATCATCGTCGGCCTATGCCTTACACGGTTGCACTGGGTCGGTCTTGGCTGCGGCATTGCTCTTCTGCTGACCACGGTTCTGCTCTATCAGCGCAGCCACCGCAACAGAGTGCAGATGCTGGCCATCGTCAGCCTTGCCGGATTGATGCTGTGCCTGACGATGTATATCGGCTTCCACGTCATGCCGCTGATGGAGCATGACCGTCAGCTCGTCGGCGGCGATTTTACAAACCTACCCCTCACTAATCCCGAAAGAGCAGACTTCGACCGTCTGCACCAGGTCTCAACGCGCCTGGAGCAGATCGTTCTGCTCTGCGCCCTTGGCGTTACGTTGGCCATGGCGAGCGAAGATCTGCCGCAGGATCATAGAGTTTAAGACCCTTCTAACCGCTGCACCCTTTCCGTCGCGGCCCCATCCAATGAGAGACTATTGAATGGAAAGCATTTAACTGAACCCTCCTGATGTCTGCCTTTGCCCTAAGCCTTGCTCTCGGTACTGTTGCCGGTCTCGCCGACTTCCTCGGCGGCCTGTTGCTCGTGCGCCGTTCGCCAACAACGCGCTCGCTGCGTTATTTCGTCGCTCTGGGTTCGGGCTTCATGCTGGCGGCCGCCGTTCTGGAGATGCTCCCTGAAAGCCTGAACCTGGCTCCGACCTGGGCTCCCATGCTGGTGTTGGTGGGCTACTGCGGCGTCCATCTGATTGAGCACACGATCACCCCGCACTTCCACTTCGGCGAAGAGACTCACCACGACGAGTTCATCGCCCGCTACAAGTCGTACTCCGTGCTGCTGGGCCTCGGCGTCCACACGCTCTTCGACGGCGTGGCTATTGCCTCAGGCTTCCTGATCTCGAACTGGCTGGGTTACATCGTGTTTCTGGCGGTCTTCCTGCACAAGCTGCCTGAGGGGTTCACCGTGGCCTCGGTCATGCTGGCCAGCGGGCAATCCCGTAAGACCGCGCTGAATGCTGCCCTATCGTTGGGTCTGGCTACTCTGGCCGGGGTCTTTCTTATCAATATCTTCCCCTCGTGGGTGCACATCGGCCTGCCCGTCTCTGCGGGTGTCACCATCTATGTGGCCGCCACAGACCTAGTCCCCGAGGTGAACCGTGAGCCTGGCATTCGCATGGCACTTGTCTTCTTTGCCGGCGTCGCGATCTTCTTTTTACTTCGTCTCCTCGCCGGTTAAGAGCGTTTTCCCGGTGACTTCGTCCAGAGCATCCGCATCTGTGGGCGTTTTCCGCAATGAAAACGCTGCTGCACGCCCTTTCCGGAATACCAAGCAACCGGGAAAACCGTTCTAAATGCTTTCTTAAGCGACGTTTCCCGCGAAATTCGGTAGGCTTAAGCAAGTGCTCGTCCGCGTCCTAACTCTCTGCCTGCTCAGCGCCACCGCCTTTGCCGCCGAGCACATCACGCTGCGCACAGGCTTTACGCTGGACTGCGTCCGCCGTGAAGCAGCGGCAGAGCCCGGCCGGGTACGGCTTTACACCAGCGAACAGAGCTACCTCGAAGTTCCACAGGAAGCCATCTCTCAGGCTGAATTCTTCGAGCTTCCGGCGCCGTCTATTCGACCGGAGCTGAAAGAAATAGTGGCAAAAGACGAGACATCGCTGACACCCGCTGAGCTACACCAGTTGCTGGCCTCAGCCGAGGCGACACATCGGGTGGACGCTGACCTGCTGGCCGCGGTCGTTCGTGCCGAAAGCAACAACCGGCCTGCCGCAGTATCTCGCGCCGGAGCGCAGGGACTCATGCAGCTCATGCCCGGCACTGCTCGCGAGCTTGGCGTACACAACAGCTTCCACCCTGGCGAAAACGTCAATGGAGGCTCGGCCTACCTGGACACACTGCTGACCCGTTATCACGACAATATGGCCATGGCGCTGGCGGCCTACAATGCTGGTCCTGGAGCGGTAGATCGCTATCATGGCATTCCTCCCTACCGGGAGACCCGTGCCTACGTAGCCCGCGTCATCCGTGAATTCAACCGGCGTAAACTCTCTTCCGGTCGAAGATCCACTTCGATTTCGCGCTGTTTGTGCGGCAGCTTCGCCTGATCGACTACAGGCACGTCGCTGCCGGTGTTGGCCTGATCTGGGGAACCTATCTTTTCCGTTCCTGGCGATGGACCATCCTGCTGGGGAAACTCCGCAAGGTTTCACCGCTCTCGCTGACGGGCTCGCACTTCATCGGCTTTACCGCAGTTGCCATCTTCGGACGCCTCGCGGACCTGTCGCGGCCCTACATCATCGCGAAGCGTACCAGGACCTCGATCTCGCCTCAGATCGCGATCTATACCCTGGAGCGCATGTTCGATCTGGGCTCAGCAGCGCTCGTCTTTTCGACAGCACTGTTGTTTCTGCCTAAGAACATGCCGCACCACGAGACCTTTGTCCGGGTTGGCGCGTTCTCGCTGGCCGCAACCATCGCAATCGCTATCTTCGCAATAGCCATTCGGATCGCCGGTTCTGCACTGGCAGCCATGGCCAAAGCAGTTCTGGGCCGGCTCTCGGAGGGGCTCGGTGAAACCGTTGCCGAAAAGATCCTTGGCTTCCGCGACGGATTGGGCGCCATTCCCAGCGTTGGCTCGTTGATCGTCACCATCATCCTTTCCATCGTCATGTGGGCGATGATCGCCGGAGCGTACCTGCAGACGGCCCATGCGTTCGTACATACGCCGCAGCTTGGAACACTCACCTTTGCCAGCGTGATGCTGTTGATGGCCGCATCGCTCGGCGGATCGCTCCTGCAGCTTCCCGTCATTGGCTGGTTCACCCAGATTGCCGCCACCGCCGCCTCCATGGAGGCCTTTTATGGCGCGCCGATCGAGGCCTCTACAGCCTGTGGAGCCCTGCTTCTGATCGTGACCTCGCTCAGCATTATTCCCGTCGGCCTGGTCTTCTCGCGCATCGAAAGCATCTCTATCGGTAAAGTTACTGAGGCCAGCGAGCACGCAGCCGAGACATCGGCTTGATAAAATCAAGTTATCCCGATGAAGTGTCCCTACTGCGGATTTACGCAAGACAAGGTCGTTGACTCCCGCGAAAGCAAAGAAGCCGACTCCATACGTCGACGGCGCGAATGTGAGCGCTGCAATAAGCGCTTTACCACCTATGAGCGCATCGACGAGATCCCCTACATGGTCGTAAAGAAAGACGGCCGCCGCGAGAAGTTCGACCGGCAGAAGGTTCTTTCCGGCATTCTGCGAGCCTGCGAAAAGCGTCCGGTTTCGGCGGCCAAGCTGGAGCGCGTGGTCGATGAGACCGAAGCCTATGTTGTCGACTCGCCGGAGCGCGAGCGCAGCACCTCCGAGGTCGGAGAACTCATCATGTCCCGCCTCAAAGAGCTGGATACAGTGGCCTATATCCGCTTCGCTAGCGTCTATCGTGATTTCAAGGATGTGCGCGAGTTCAAGGAAGAGCTCGAAGAGCTACTCCATCGCGAGAAGCGATCAATCTAATTTTCCGCATACAAGGAAGGGGCACGGCGCTTGCCGTACCCCTTTTTCTCTAGAACTCCGGCGTTACCGGCAATGCGACTGCGTTGACACTCTCAGGATCATCCAACAGCTTGACGAAAAGCACGGTGCCATAGGGGCGCGGCACTTCAAGCTGGCTGTCGCCGAAGCCCGGCGGTACATCCTTCGCGTTGTCAAACTTGCTGGTTGCCGCTACAGACTTGAGCAGATAGAGATTGCTCCCCACCAGATGGCACGGTTTGGTGTCATCGATTGGGCAGCGAATCTCCTTCAGCGTCGGCGTTCGAACCAGTGTGGCAAGCGGTTGCCAGTCTCCCTGAGAACTATCGGCTCCCACGGCGCGAAACTGCAGCTTGCCGAAAGCAGACGCCCCAAGCGCCTTTGATGGATCAAGGTTCGCAATCGCGGTGGACACGTCCTGCAGCACCAGCGTGCCGTCTTCGAAGCTGAGCTGCGTCTTCAAAGATCCATCTTTAGTGGCCACCTCAATCTTCTGGTTGCGTGGAAAGTTCCCGTTTGCTTTCAAGAAGAAGGTCAGCCTATCTGAAAGAGGAAGGTCATCTTTATTGGACAAACGAATCGACGGTGTACCACCGTTCGGCGCTGTAATATACCGATTCACCAGGGTCACCGTGGGACGCGCCTCCAGGACCGTGGCCTGCACATCGACGGTACGCCCGTCCTTCAGATGCGCATGGGCTGTAGCCGCATCCCCCGCCTTGAGCTTCGGTGCGGCGGCATCCTTCGGGAGACCCAGGTTCAGAATGCGGTCTGGTTCGCCGGTAGGTGCGTACGTCAGCTCGTTAAGTTCGACGGACTGCACCTGATCCAGAGAGGTTCCTTCCAGGATGGCGGTGGTATCGCCGGCGTGCAGCTTGAATGAAGTAAGTTTCGCAGCTTCTGTGTAGGCCTTGGTCTCAACCTGTTGCGGCGGCTGGTCGCCATATTGCTCTACTTCGACCCGCAGATCGCCGGGATTCACATCCTTGAGTACCGCCTTTGCAATGATCTGCCGTGATTGAACTCCGGGCTGAAAGTCCGCATTGATCTTCTTCGGACCGCTGACAACCTGCACCTTCTCAACACAACCGGCGCCGGTGGAAGCCAAAGTAAAGGAGTGTTCGCGGCCGACGATCACGCCATCTTCCGACACGAGCTTCCAGCCCTTGCCGGGTTCATTCTGCAGTGGCAAGGTAGGGCCATCGAAGGAATCAAAACCCCACTGACCATGGACAGTACCAGTCAATCCGTCAGGTGAAGGGGGGACAGGATTGGATGCCGAGGGGGTGTCATCATCTGTCATCGACCGCCGTCCCTCCACAGCAGTGGTCAACACGAGACCTCCCTTGGAGGCATCGGCAACCAGCGGAATATCCTTTCCTTCCTGGGTATTTACGTGCAGCACCAGGTCATGGGCGATACCGGTCGAGAAGACCAGTGGCGCGTTCTGTAGATGCAGCACTACCTCCGGCTTGAGCAGACAGGTCACTTCCTTCGGGTTGGCCGGTTGCAGCGGTGGAAGCTTCGTCGGTTGAATGCCCGGCAGCGCAATCACGATCACCGACTTTGGATTGTGAAACGAAGGAGCGGCATTGAGGCGGAGATTGAAGTGGTCGGTATCAGGAAACGCTACCGCAGGAATGTACTGGTACTGCGCGGTATGCATGTTGGTCAGCAGTTTGGTCAGATCCACCACTGCACCGACGTATGCGCTGTAGGCGCCACCACCAAATGGCGCTGTTGAAGCGGCAGCACCGGCCAGGTCGGCGCCGCCATTGTTGGCCAGCTCCGTTACGATGCTGGCGCCATGGCCATCATCGAGCAGGGTCTGATTCCCGCTCTGCGTCAGGCAGACGATCTGCTGCTCCGCCGGCTGGTTGAAGCAATCGGAGTTGGGCTTCAGAGCGAGTGTCCGAGCCAGAGCCTCAGAGCGCTCCGAAAGCAGCTTGGTATCATTCGTCGCCGGAATCTGGCGCATTCCTGCCAGATAACGCTCGATGCGAGCCTGCTCGAAGCCAAGCTCCGTCAGGTCCTGCGAGGCGCGGACAAAGATGCCGGGACGGCCACGCACAGCCGACTTCAACGTTCCGAAGTCTCCGCCCGTCTCAGGAGCGAGAAAGAGCAGCGCCTGCTGCGCGTCTTTCGGCACAGTGACGAAGACTCCCTCTTCCTTCACCTTCTTGTTCCAGCTCTCGATCTTGGTAAACCACTCATCCGGTGGAGGGTTGGTGGTGCCTCGCAGAAACGCCGCAATCAGCAGCAGATGCACGGACTGGGTCTCCGGCAATTCCGGACGCAACCAGAGCCGATCTCCGGGCTGCAGATTCGCAACCTGTGCGATCGGGAGCGTCCGGCTGCCGCGCGTAACGCGGATATCGACTTTGGGGCCGGTCAGATCGAAGCGGGCAGGGTCCGCCTGGACCGCCGTAGCAGCACAGAGTGCGGCAAGAGAGAGGAGTCGAACAAACTGGCTCATCGTTCTAGGTTAGATTGACCAGACCCTTGGATGGTTATCCACCTGTAACTTACACAAAAGAGAACGATTAGCTTGCTACGGACCCTTTGTGCCGCACGTCGGCGCCCCGAACCCAGAAAATTACGTCTTCGGCGACGTTGGTTGCGTGGTCTCCGACGCGCTCCAGATTGCGCGAAATGATCAAGGCATTTAGGGCCTGCGGCGTTAGTTCCGGCTGACGCTTGATGAGCGCGCTCAACGCCGTAAAGGCAGCGTCGTTCATCGCATCCACCTCATCGTCCATCGCGAGCACCGAACGTGCCAACTCGGCATCGCCTTCGATAAACGCCTGCAGCGCCTTGCGGACCATAGCCGAAGCGAGGGACGCGGCACGTGGAATGTCTACCGGGAGGTCGACATTCGAATAAGCCCCCATCTCTCGCACGCGAACAGCGATGTTCACAGCCTGGTCACCGACGCGCTCAAGGTCAGCATTGATGCGAATGACAGAAAGAATGAACCGCAGATCAATGGCCATGGGCTGTTCCATCGCGAGCAGGTCGAGCGCTGCCTGGTCGATCTCCCGCTCCAGCCGATTGATGGCCGGCTCCGATTTGAAGACCAGTTCGCAGATCTCTAAATCACGCGTGCGATATGCCTCAATGGAACGCTGAATCGCCTGCTCGGCCATGCCCGCCATGACCAGCAGCTTTTCTTTCAACTCGTCCAGACTCTGATGAAACCGGATACGCATTAGAGCACTTCTCCTAATACTGTAACTTTGGATAAACCTGCGAATGCCGTTTTCTTCGCCGGAAAACGGCGCAGACAGCCAAGACTTCACCCCAGCGAACGAGTTCGCTGGGGACCCCGAGCCTCCGCTCTGCATCTTTAGGAGAAATGCTCTAGCCGAACCTGCCCGTGATGTAATCTTCGGTCCGTTTGTCGCTCGGGTTTGTGAAGATTTTGTGAGTCGAATCGAACTCGACAAGATGTCCGCTTAAAAAGAACCCCGTCTTCTCCGCCACACGCGCCGCCTGTTGCATGTTGTGGGTCACGATGACGATGGTGTACTCGTCTTTGAGCTGAAAGATCAAGTCTTCAATCTTCGCGGTCGAGACCGGATCGAGCGCCGACGCGGGTTCATCCATCAGCAACACTTCAGGATCAACGGCAATCGCTCGGGCAATGCAGAGACGCTGCTGCTGGCCACCGGAGAGCGAGGCTCCGCTCTTGGACTTCAGATGATCCTTTACTTCATCCCACAGCGCTGCTTGCCGCAGCGAACGTTCGACAACCTCATCAAGCACGCGCTTATTGCGGAATCCGTTCAGCTTCAAGCCGCTGGCTACGTTGTCGTAGATCGACATCGTCGGGAAAGGGTTCGGCCGCTGGAAGACCATGCCAATGCGCCGGCGAACCTCAACTGGAGAAGCATCTTTGTAGACATCAACATTGCCGACGCGGACCGTTCCTTCTGCCCGAGCAACCGGGTTGGTCTCATGCATGCGGTTCAGGCAGCGCACAAAGGTGGACTTACCGCAGCCGGACGGGCCGATCAGCGCCGTCGCCGAGTTGGCGGGAATCTGCAGATTGATGCCCTTCAGCGTGTGAGTCTGGCCGTACCACGCATTCAGGTCTTCGACTTCAATACCGACGCCCACTCAGTGCCCTCCATTGAGCATGCCACGCCCGGTCACCACCCGGACCAGCGTGACGGAGACCATAATCAGCACAATCAGCACCAGAGCGCCAGCCCAGGCCAAACGATGCCACTCGTCATATGGTGAGACCGCATAAACAAAGATCTGTAGCGGCAGCGCCGCAATCGGCTCATTCAGGCTGGTGGGCCAGAACTGGTTGCCGAAGGCAGTAAAGAGCAACGGCGCCGTCTCTCCGGCAACACGCGCAAACGCCAGCATGCAACCGGTGATAATGCCAGGCGAAGCGGTCTTCAGACTCACCGTCATGACCGTGCGCCACTTGGGAATGCCAAGACCCAATGCTGCCTCGCGCACGGCATTAGGCACCGTTGCCAGCATCTCTTCCGTAGTACGTGTCACCGTCGGCACCATCATGATGGCCAGCGCCACGCCTGCGGCAAACGCCGAAAAGTGCCTCTGTGGAACAACGATCAGCGAGTAGGCCGCAATGCCCATCACGATGGATGGCACGCCGTTCAGCACATCAGCGGTAAAGCGGATCGCATTTGCCAGAGTTTTGCCGCCACCAAACTCCTGCAGATAGATACCTGCACCGATGCCAACCGGAATTCCAAGAAGGCTGGCTAGCGCAAGGATGATGCCCGAGCCGACAATCGAGTTGGCCATACCGCCCCCGGGTTCTCCCACGGGCCGCGGCAGATGTGTAAAGAAGGCCACGTTGAGCGAGCGGACACCTTGAAACAGCAGATACACCAGGATCGCGAACAATGGAGCAATCACCAGCACCGTGCTCAATATCGCCAGCACGCTAAATAGGTGATTGGCCGCCTGGCGGCGGCCAACATTCGCACGCGATGGACGATGTGGCACTCTACACCGCCCTCGCTGTGTTGCCACGCGTCACCATGAAGACCAGCAGACGAGCGATGGCATTCACGACAATGGTGACGAGAAAGAGCGCCAGACCGATCTCAATCAACGCGCTGAGATAGAGGTCGCCGGTCGCCTCAGTAAATTCATTCGCGATGACAGAAGCCAGCGTATAGGCCGGTGCGAAGAGACTCTTCGGAATCGCCGCATGGTTGCCGATCACCATGGTGACCGCCATCGTCTCGCCAAGAGCCCGGCCGAGGCCAAGGATGACGGCTCCGACAATCCCGATGCGCGCATTGCGCAACACACCGATACGCACCATTTCCCACCGGGTGGCTCCCAGCGCCAGCACACCTTCGCGCTGCGTATTGGGCACGGCCTTGATCACATCTCGGGCGATGGAGGAGATGACCGGCAACACCATGATCGCCAGAATCATGCTGGCCGTCAGCAGACCGATGCCGAAGTTAGGTCCATGAAAGAGGCCTGTCCAGCCGAAAAACTTCTTCAGAAACGGCCCGACACTTCTCCGCATGATCGGCACCAGGACGAAGATAGCCCACAGGCCATAGACCACTGAAGGAATCGCAGCCAAGAGCTCGGTAAGAAACGAAATCGGCGCACGCAGAGCACGGGGACACATCTCGTTGATAAAGACTGCCACGCCAAGAGCCAGGGGCACCGCAATCAAAAGCGCCAGGAAGGCGGAGGCCAGCGTTCCCCAGATGAATGGAACCGCACCGAAGCTGCCACGCACCGGATCCCAGTCTGAACGCAGAAAGAAGCTGAAGCCAAACTCATGCAGGCTGAGCCTGGAGCGGAGGATCAGAATTCCCAGGATGAGGGCAACGATAGCAAAGATGCTCAGGGCACAGCCCAGCATCAGGGCTGCAAAGGTGCGGTCAGCCACACCACCACTCCCGCGCTGCATCAAAAAGCGGCGTACCTCTGAGGCAGCCCGTGCCTCCTGCATCTCTGAGTGCTGTATCGTCACCCGGCTCTTCCAGAATCCCCTTCCTAGAGTATCTGGAATATGTGTGAACGCGGAATGAACGGCTTGATTAATAAGGCTTTGCGTGTGCTACCGGATACTGGCCACGGTATTTTTTAAACGCTCTGCCACAGGCCGAGGCAAAGGAGCGTAACCCATAGCGGCAGCCTCCTGCTCTCCCTCAGAGAGCATCCAGAGCAGGAAGTCGTGGAGTTGTCTGCCTTTGGTAGCGTCAGCCGATTGCTGCGGAACGAGCAGCCAGGTAAACGAACAGATCGGGTAGCTGGCCGTTCCGCCGGCATTCGCCAGGGAGACCCGGAAATCGGCGGGAATCGTATCGGCCTGAGCCTCAGCAGCGGCCGTGACAGCCGCAGGACTGGCCTTAATCCACTGGCCCGCACCGTTCCGTACCAGACCGAAGGTCATGTGGTTCTGCAGGGCGTAAACCAGCTCCACATAACCGAAGGCGTAAGGAGCCTCACGCACCATGCCGGCAACGCCTTCATTGCCCTTCTGTCCAATGCCGACCGGCCACTTCACCGAAGTGGAGTTACCCACCTGCTTCGCCCAGACTGGACTCACCTTGGTGAGATAGTCGGTGAAGATGAAGGTTGTGCCGGAGCCATCGGAGCGATACACCGGCAGGATCTCTTCATGCGGAAACTTCACGCCAGGGTTATCGGCAATGATCTTCTGGTCGTCCCAGAAAGTAATCGTACCGAGATAGATCCCCGCCAGAACCTCCGGAGAAAACCGCACCTCCGCGGAGATACCAGGCAGGTTGTAGACCGGAACCACTGCTCCGAGCACGGTGGGGATATGCAGCAGTGGATGGGACGATTGCTGCAACTGCGCATCGGTCATGGGATCATCGGACGCGCCGAAATCGACGATACCCAGGGAAACCTGGCGGATGCCGCCCCCGGAGCCAATGGGCTGGTAATTAATACGCACATTCGGATGCAACCGGCCATACTCGGCAAACCACTTGGAATAGATGGGATTGGGAAAGCTGGCTCCGGCACCGTTGATCGTCAGTATGCCGGGGTCTGCAGCAGGAGCGCCTGTCTGCAGTGATGATTTGCAGCCGTTCAACAGGGCACACGAGAGCAGGATGGGCACAACAGAGCGCACACCCCTCACCATATCAGCCCTGCACCACGGGCAGGGTGAACGCGAAGGTGCTTCCCTGGTTGAGGCGGCTCTCCACCCAGATATTTCCGCCATGCTGCATCACGATATGGCGCGCGATGGCGAGCCCGAGACCTGTACCGCCGGTCTCGCGCGAACGTGCTTTGTCCACACGGTAGAAGCGCTCGAAGATGCGGTCGTGATGCTCCGAGGCGATACCCGCACCCCAGTCCCGGATGCGGAACTCCGCATGGGCTCCCTTTTGTTCGACAGAGACCTCGATCCGGGCGGGCTCCCCGGTCGTAGCGCGGCCATACTTCGTCGCGTTTTCGATCAGGTTGGAGAGCACCTGGGTCGTGGCATCGGCATCCGCCATCACATTGATCGAGTCCATGGTGCCGATGTCGAGCTTGGCCCCTGCGTCGCGCACAATCCCGCGGACAGCAGCGACTGCATCGCGTACCAGCTTCTCTGCGGGGACGACCGTCGGATGGATGGGATTCTCACCGCTTTCAACCCTGGCCAGAACCAGAAGGTCCTCGGTCAGGCGGGTCATGCGGGTGGCGTTCTTCAGGATCGTTTCAAGAAATTCCCTGGACTGAGGAGACAGCGAGCGTTCAAAGTCCAGCAGGGTTTCGACGTAACCGGAGATGGAGGTCAGCGGAGTGCGCAGCTCGTGTGAGACGTTAGCAATGAACTCACGCTGGGTACGTTCCACCTGCTCGATGCGGGTCAGGTCGTGTAATACGGCAACAGCGCCGCCACCGGGGATGGGACCGGCGTTCACTTCAAAGATGCGGCCGGGCTTGAGAGAAGTAGAGCGGCGCTGTGTCACCAAACCATCGTCAAGCGCCACCTGCAAACAGAGCAGCACCTCGGGATCACGGATGGTATGCACAATCGCCTGTCCATGGCGGACTGCACCTTCGAGTTCGCGGCGCATGGGTTCATTCGCCCACTGGATGCGCCCCGCTGAATCCACAGCAACGACAAGGTCCTGCATGGAATCCAGGACGGCTGCGAGCTTAGCCCGCTCTTCTTCAATCGCTGCGATCTGGGAATGAACCTTCTGCCGCGCTGCGTCAAACGCAGGCCAGAGGTCCTGGAAATCACCCAGATCGGGCCGACTGGCCTGCTGCTCCGGAGTGGAGGCCACGATAGCCAGACGAAGGCTGGAGGCATCTCTCCGCAGCGCACCGCTAATAATTGCGATGGCAAGCAAAGAGATACCCAGCATGATGGCGGCAAGCGTGATGAAGCGCAGCCACACAGGCGAGCCGGACAAGGCCCAACCAGCGCCAAATGCAGCCAGCGCCGTAACCACGCACAGCAGCACCACAATTCCAGTGATGGTCCGCTTCAAGGCGTTCCCTCAGACGGTCTTCGGCATTTCGAAACGATAACCGGCGCCGCGCATGGTTTTAAGGTAACGCGGGTTTTCCGGATCGGCTTCAATCTTCTCGCGAATTCGCCGTACATAGACGTCGACCGAACGCGGGGTGACGAAGCGAGCGTCGCCCCACACGGCGTCAAGCAACTGATCGCGGGTAAAGACACGGCCTGGATGGCGGGCCAGATAGTCCAGCAGACGAAACTCAGTCGCCGTTGTCGTCTGCAGGTGCCCGCCTACCTTCAACTGCATGGCAGCCTGATCAATCTCAATATTGTCGAAGCTGACAATGCTTGGCGCAGTAGGACGTTCAAAGCGGCGCAACACGGCCTTCACACGAGCCAACAGCTCCCGGGTGCCAAAAGGCTTAGTGATGTAGTCATCGGCTCCCAATTCCAGACCGAGCACACGATCGTTCTCGCTGGCGCGCGCGGTGAGGAAGATGATGGGGATCGTCGACAGCGCGGGGTTGGAGCGCAGACGACGGCAAAGATCCAGACCGTCACCGCCGGGCACCATGATGTCCAGCAGGAAGAGGGCCGGGGGTTGCCGCTCAGCGTCAGAGGCTACATTCGTAGCCGCGTTAAAAGCCCGGACGGTGAAGCCCGCAGCTTCCAGGTGGTACTGTACCAGCCGCTGGATATCGAGATCGTCTTCCAGCAGAAAGATGGTCTGGCTCACAGAGCGTTTTTCTCCTGTGTTCGGCCTTAGGCTATCGCAACCGAAGGTCTGGAATGCAAAAATAATGTGAATCTGCTCATCTGATCTGTTGATTCGCAACGGATTTACGAGCCATCTACGAAGGTGATGGTGTAGTGTGGGCACACAGGCCCACTGATGCAGAACTCACCCCTGATCCTATGTGTCGATGATGAATCCGTTGGGCTTCGGATTCGGAGCATGCTGCTCGAGCGTGCCGGCTACCGTGTGCTGTGCGCTCCTGATGGCGCCTCCGGTCTGTCGCTGCTGGAGGCTCATCCGGTAGAGGCTGTAATTCTGGATTACTCCATGCCGGGCATGGATGGGGATGAGGTAGCACGGCAGATGCGGACTATGCGTCCAGACCTTCCTATTTTGCTACTCTCTGCCTATGTTGGTCTGCCGGCAGACGCAACCGCGAATGTCTCGCTTTACATGACCAAGGGAGAGGGCGCGCCTGCATTGCTGGCAAATTTGAAGCGCCTGTTCTCGGACCGCAGTCCGCAATAGGTGCCGCTCATTGGACATTCGTGAATTTCGACGGATCCTTCTCCTGACATTTCTGCTGCCGATTGCCGCATTGCTGATCGTCAGTGGAGTTCTTTCATGGCAGATCCGTTCCGCCAATCTGGCGGTGAACCAGCTACAACTGATCGACCGGAATCTGCAACGGCTTGGGCAGGCACAAAAGCTCATCCTCGACCAGGAGACCGGACTCCGGGGCTACCAGCTCACGCATGATGAACAATTTCTCGATCTGTATCGCGGCCATGAAGGCGAGATCGTCCAGAGATTGAATGACGTTGAACAGACACCCGGCCTGAGCTTGCCGCAAACTATCCGCGTCCGTACTCTCCGGTCATCCTATCTGCAGTGGAAACATGAATTCGCTGATCTCCATATAGAGGCTGTACGCACAGGTAAGGATGAGAATCCAGCTGAGGTGAATCTGCGGGGCAAAGCGCAGATGGATATCATCCGCAGTCAGTTTTCCGAGACGATGCAGGCGACCAGCGTTCTGCGGCAGCAGAGCGTAGGGGTCTGGCAGGAGCGCGCACGCGTCACGAGAGTCTACCTGCTTGTCCTTTCACTTCTGACCGGAACTTTGATCGCAATCTACATGAACCATCAGCTCAACCGTGTCTCTCTCAGCTTTCAGACGTCGGTGACGTCACTGCAGGAGCGCGCCGATCAGCTTTTTGCGTCAGAGCAGCGATTGCGGACGACATTGGTCTCGATTGGCGACGGCGTGATCGTCACCGACGGACATGGGCTGGTGACTATGCTGAATCCGATTGCGACGGAGCTGACTGGCTGGACGATCGATGAAGCCTTCGGCCAACCCATCGAAGATGTCTTCGATATCGTCAACGAAGAGACCCGGTTGCCAATCGAAAGCCCGATCGCCAGGGTAAAACGCATGGACCGCGTTATGGGACTTGCCAACCACACCATTCTGCGGCGACGCGACGGGACCGAGGTTCACATCGACGACTCAGGAGCTCCTATCCGCGACGCAGAGGGGCTGATGGTGGGCGTGGTGATTGTCTTCCGCGATATTACCCATGAGAAGCAGACACAGCGGATTCTTATCTCCAATGAGCGACTTGCTGTCACCGGGCGGCTAGCGGCCACCATCGCGCATGAGATTCATAACCCGTTGGACTCGGTGGCCAATATTCTCTACCTGTTGCGCACCGATTCCTATGAAGAAGAGGAGCGCCGTCACCTGCTGGAGATGGCCGACCAGGAGCTATCGCGGGTGACGCAGATCAGCCGCGCAATGCTCTCCCTTTACCGTGAGTCCCGCACCCCTGTGCCGGTCGAGCTACGGGAACTACTTCAGGACCTCATCTCGCTCATCTCCTATAAGATTCAGCGAGCCCAGGTAACGCTGGAGCAGATCCTGCCTGAGACCGCACTGGTCGAGGGATATCCAGCGGAGCTGCGCCAGGTCTTCACCAATCTCATCACCAATGCCTACGAAGCCGCCGACCCCGGAGGATTTGTCCGCGTGGAACTGATCAGGCTGGGCGATGGGGCACGGGTCATATTGACCAACAGCGGGGCGGCGATCGACAACCAAACCCAGCAGAGCCTCTTTCAGCCATTCTTCTCGACAAAGGGAGAAAGAGGCACAGGTCTTGGTCTGTGGGTCAGTCGCGGCATTCTAAGCAAGCATGGGGGCCGGATCGAGCTCGAAAGCCCAGCCTTCCCCGACGGAACGGGAGTCAAAGTCACCGTCACTCTGCCACGGAAGTTCGTCGTACACGCACCGGCAGAGACTGCCTAGACAGGTTCTAGGCGTTCAGCTCTTCCACAATCAGCTTCGCGGCGGTTTCGCATTGCGTGTGCGAAACATCGTTGTGCGTTACCAGCCGCACCGCGTGCGGACCGATGGCGCTGCAACGAACGCCCTTCGCTTCCAAGCGGCGAACAAACCCTATGGCATCCCCTTGGCCGGCCAAACGGAAGATCACGATATTGGTTTGTACGCCTGAAAGATCGATCTCCGCGGCTGGAGAAGTAGCGATCGCCTCCGCCAGCAGACGTGCATTCGCGTGGTCTTCCGCGAGTCGTTTGGACATCTCCTCCAGGGCAATCAAGCCGGGAGCGGCGAGCACACCTGCCTGCCGCATACCACCACCCAGCGTCTTGCGAATGACACGTGCACGGTCGATGGATGCACGGCTACCGACGATCATCGATCCGACAGGCGCGGCCAGGCCTTTGGAGAGACAGAACATGACCGTGTCGAAGCCACTGGTCAGCCGCGAGACGGAAACACCAAGCGCAGTAGCAGCGTTGAAGACGCGGGCTCCATCCAGATGCGTCGGAATGCCACACTCCTTGGCTCCAGCCCAGATCTCCTCAAAGACATCGAGCGGCGTGACCGTTCCCCCTGCCATATTGTGCGAGTTCTCGAGCTCGATCAGTCCCGTACGCGCGCGATAGTATGCGGCAGTATTGAGAACGATCTTTTCGCGGATCTGAGACCAGGTAAGCACGCCGCGGTCCCCAAAGATGGTGCGCGGCACGGTTCCGGCAACGGAGACCATCGATCCCATCTCCCAATCCAGAATGTGGGCGCGCGATTCGCAGATAACCTCCTGCCCCGGCCGCGTGTGAACCATGATGGAAGTGAGGTTACCCATCGATCCGGTGGGAACGAAGATCGCAGCTTCTTTACCGAAGACCTGCGCGGCTCGCGCTTCCAACCGGTTGACCGTGGGGTCTTCCCCGTATACATCGTCGCCAACATCGGCGGTAGCCATAGCCTGGCGCATAGCGGCGGTGGGTTTGGTCAACGTATCGCTGCGAAGCTCGATAATCTCCATGCCCTGTATTGTCTCAGGCAGTAGAGCATTTCCCTGTTGATGGGTATCCCGGAAGAGGAGTACAGCCGCGTTTTCGTTGCGGAAAACGCCCATAGATGGGGAAGCCCCGCTCTACACCTACAGGGAAAATGCTCCAGCACCGAGAAGCTCGGTGAAGACATCGTTCGAGAGAAGACGCCCCTTCGGGGTCAAAGCGACGCGGTCTCCATGAAGCTGCATCAGACCCTCTCGAACCAACTGCTGCAGCACGGGAACGACGGGACCTTCTTTAGGAAGAAGAATCCCCTCATTCAGCCGCAGGCCGAGGAAGACCTCTTCCTCCGATGCCTCATGCGGTGACACAGCAACCGGATCCGGCGATGCTTTGCCCTCGAGATAGGCATTCAGATCGTCTGTGTTCTGGAAGCGCCAATCGCCAAGCATAGAGTGTGCGTCCAGCCCCAGACCGAGGTATGGAAGGCGCTTCCAATACTTAAGGTTGTGGCGGGAGGCCTGGCCAGGACGGGCGAAGTTCGAGATCTCGTATTGAGGAATGCCATTGTTCCCCAGGAACTCGCAGGCCTCAAGATACATCTCCGCCACCAGGCCATCATCCGGCACATGGTGGGCGTGATAGCGGACACCGCCGGCGATGAGTTCCCTTCCCAGCCGGGACTCCTCATCGACCTCCAGCATGTAGACACTGGCATGAGGCACACCTGTCGCAGCGGCCTGCTCCAGGGAGATACGCCAGCTCTCGTGAGTCTGGTGCGGCAGACCCGCGATCAGATCGACATTGATCTCCTGCAGGCCGGCGGAGCGGAGGCGGGCGATCTCGGCCAGGCAGACATCCTTTGTGTGGAAGCGGCCGACCGCGCGCGACTCCTGGTCGACAAAAGACTGTACTCCCAGGCTGACCCGGTTGAGGCCGTGACGCAGCAATTCTGCGAGGGTATCGTCCACAAGCTGCCCCGGAGCGCATTCCAGAGTGAACTCCACATCGGTTTGCAGCGAGAAAACAGCCCGCAGGGCCTCAAAGATGCGCTGAAAATGAGCGGAAGAGAGCAGGCTCGGCGTCCCTCCGCCGAAGTAGACCGAATCCACATCCCGGGGTAACGTCGCCCCCATACCGGAAGCCTTTGCCGGCGCCTGGGCGATCTCTTCGCAGAGGCGCTCCACATAAGCATCCATCCGGGCGGGGCCGAAGGCGTCGGACGCGAAGTTGCAGTAACTGCACTTGGCGCGGCAGAACGGAACCGAAAGATAGAGACCGACGGAGGGCATCTTGTCTATTGTTTCACTGGAAAGGGTGAACCGGAGACGGGTGGCTCCGCATCTACAATCTATCCAGATGGCGGCCAAGGCAGAAGACAAGAAGAAAAAGTCGGCACATGACGACGATCCGGCGGGTAAAGCATTCGATTCACGCCTGATGCGGCGTTTGCTGACCTATCTGCGGCCATACACCGGTCATGCCCTGATCTCCGCTTTGGCGATCCTGTTGAAGGCAGGGGCGGACGTGGCAGGACCGTTCCTGGTCAAGGTAGGCGTCGATGCCTATATGACTCCCGAACCGGGGCACAAGCCGGCCTGGATCGTCCGCTATCTGAGCCACGACCCGATTACCGGTATCTCGCAGCTTGCGGCCCTGTATCTCATCGCTCTGCTGGTGAGCTATGGGCTGGAGTTCATGCAGACCTACCTGATGCAGTGGACCGGGCAGCGCGTGATGTTCGATTTGCGCAGCCAGATCTTCCGTCATCTGCAGCGCATGGACGTCAGCTTTTACGACCACAACCCCGTGGGCCGGCTGGTTACGCGCGTCACCGGCGACGTCGATGCCCTGAACGAGATGTTCACCTCGGGTGTACTGGCCATCTTCGAGGACGTCTTCGTCCTGCTGTTCATTGTGATTGTGATGGTTCAGATGAATCCCCTGCTGGCGCTGATGACGCTCTCGGTGATTCCGGCCATCATCTACTGTACAAAGTTGTTCCGCGACCATGTGCGGAACAGCTACAGGCGCCAGCGCGGCGCGACAGCGCGCATCAACTCCTTCACGCAGGAGTATGTCTCGGGCATGGCGGTTGTACAGATGTTCAACCGCGAGAAGCGCGCCTTCCGTGACTTCTCCGCCGTCAACGATGAAAACAAACAGGCGTGGACCGATGCAATCTTCGCCTATGCGCTGTATTACCCGGCCGTTGAACTGCTTTCAGCGACAGCCATCGCACTGGTGATCTGGCGCGGCGGAGCCGGCGTCCTCTCCGGGTATGTCACTCTGGGCGTGCTGATCGCTTTCATGCAGTATGCACAGCGGTTCTTCCGCCCCATCCAGGACCTCAGCGAAAAGTACAACATCCTGCAGGCAGCGATGGCAGCCGCGGAGCGCATCTTCAAGTTGCTGGATACCGCTCCCACGATCCAGTCACCTGCACAACCGATTGCCGGCGATAACTCCGGCGCGGTCGAATTCCGCAACGTCTGGTTCACCTATCAGCGCCTGACCGAGGCCCAGCAAGTCTTCGTCTCCTCCGCTACGGACGAAGAGCTGGCTGCCGACACACAGATTGAATGGATTCTGAAGGGAGTCTCCTTCATCATCGCTCCAGATGAGACCGCCGCTATTGTTGGTCACACCGGCGCGGGCAAGACCACCATTACCAGCCTGATGATGCGCTTCTACGACGTGCAGCGCGGCGAGGTCCTTGTGGATAGCGTAGACGTGCGGCTACAGGATCTGAATCGCCTGCGCAGACGTTTTGGCGTGGTGCTGCAGGACCCATTCCTGTTCACTGGCACCATTGCCCAGAACATTCGCCTGGGAAGCGAATGGATCACTGAAGAGCAACTGCAGCAAGCGGTCGAAGACGTAAATTTGGGAGCTTTCATCCGCAGCCTTTCCAAAGGGCTGCAGGAGCCGGTTGTGGAGCGTGGAGCCACCTTCTCCACCGGTCAGAAGCAACTGATCTCGTTTGCACGCGCACTGGCCCATCGGCCGGGCATCCTGATCCTGGATGAAGCGACCAGCTCCGTCGATACCGAGACAGAACTGCTGGTTCGCTCCGCAGTAGACCGCATGATCACCGGACGCACCTCGGTGATGATTGCTCACCGGCTCTCCACCATCCAGAAGGCCGACACCATCCTCGTAATGCACAAGGGGCACCTGCACGAACAAGGCACGCACCAGCAACTGCTGGCGCATCGCGGTCTGTACTGGAAGCTCTACCAGTTGCAGTACAAGGATCAGGAGATGGGGGACAGTGCTCCCTCTTCTATCCCAACCCCAGCCGTTGGCTGATGACGTCGGTGTACTTGTTCCCCGAACCGGTATTGAAGAGCACCACCTCATCCTCCGGCTTCAGGAAGCCGGTCGCGATCAGGTAATCGTAGGCCGCCATCGATGAAGCCCCTTCGGGCGAGAGCAGCAGGCCTTCGTGCTTGCCCCAGTCAGAGAGCGCGTCAAAGATCTGATCGTCAGTTCGCGAGACCACAGTGCCGCCGCTGGCGCGGACGATATCGAGAATCAGATAGTCACCATATGGCTTTGGCACCCGCAGGCCTGACGCGAAGGTCTGCGCATTGGGATACATCACCGATGCCTTTTCGCCGGCCTCATAGGCGACCGTAATCGGTGCACAGCCCGCGGCCTGCACCGCAATCATCTTCGGGCGAGGACCGGAGACCCAACCGAGCTCTTCCATCTCCTCAAAAGCCTTCCACATACCGATCATCCCTACGCCGCCGCCGGTGGGGTAAAAAACGGCTGCGGGATAGCGCCATCCCAGCTGCTCCACCAGCTCGTAGCCCATCGTCTTTTTGCCTTCGATACGATAGGGCTCCTTGAGCGTGGACATATCGAACCAACCCTCGGCGTCTTTGCGTTCGGCAACGATGCGGCCGCAGTCAGAGATCAGGCCATCCACCAGCGTGAGGTACGCGCCGTGAATGTGGCACTCCACCTGGTTCGACAGGGGGACGTCCTTCGGCATGAAGATGTGAGCTTCCATCCCGGCAGCGGCAGCATAGGCCGCCATGGCTCCGCCGGCATTGCCTGCGGAAGGAGCAGCGACCTTACGGATGCCCAAATGCTTCGCCATGGAGATGGCCATGGCCATGC
>JAEKKE010000254.1 GCA_019510535.1 Acidobacteriota bacterium | reverse complement strand
GCAATACACTGCACATCGAGACCTGCATCGACCCCGAGGTGAAGTACGCCCTGGTTCCTTGTTTCATCGTGCAGCCGCTGGTGGAGAACGCGATTCGTCACGGCATCTCGCGGCGTGTGGCAGGCGGTTCCGTGACCGTGACCGCACAACGCCGTGCGGAGCAGGTTGAGATCCGCATCGCCGACGACGGCGTCGGTCTGCCACCGGAGTGGTCGCTGGAGACCTGCGAAGGCCTGGGGCTTTCCGTCACTCGCGAACGGATTACAACGCTCCACAACGGAGCGAGCAGTTTTTCGGTATCGCGTCGTCCCACAGGCGGAACCGAAGTCGAGATCGTGCTTCCGCTGCGGTCTGCGAATGAGAACGGACAAGGGGACGCATGACGTCACAGTCTTCGGAACGGCTGCGGGTGCTGGTCGTCGATGACGAGGCTCCTGCACGTCAGCGCATTGTCGATCTGCTGAGGAAGGATGCCCAGATTGAAACCGTGTTGGAGGCAGGCGACGGCCTGGCTGCGGTAGAGACAATCGAACGCGAGGCGCTGGATCTCGTCTTCCTCGATGTGCAGATGCCGGAGCTTGACGGCCTTGGTGTGATCGAAGCGGTCGGCGCCGAGCGCATGCCGCTCACCATCTTTGTTACGGCATACGACCAGCACGCGATTCGCGCCTTTGAAGCCAACGCGCTCGACTATCTACTGAAGCCGTTCAGCGATGAGCGTCTGGAGGCTGCGGTCGCCCGCGCTAAGACTCGTTACCTGGAACGCAATATGCAGGCTCTGGGGCTGGACATGCTGCGCATGGTCGCCGCGGCGGGACCGTCGGGGCGCAGCATCGATCGTCTGGTCGTGAAGTCTGCGGGCGTGACTCGTTTCCTTCGAGTCGTTGAGATCGATTGGATTGAAGCAGCGGGGGTGTATGCCAATCTGCATGTGGGGGGGAAAGAGATTCTCTATCGTGCCAGCCTGAATGAACTTGCGGAGAGTTTGGATGCGATGCGTTTTATCCGTGTCCATCGATCGGCGATTGTGAACATTGACAGCATTCTTGAGCTGCACTCAATGTCGCATGGCGAGTTTGAGCTGGTGTTGAAGGATGGTCATCGTTCGCGTGTGAGCCGGACGTATCGGGCGGAGTTGGAGAAGCGGTTGGGGCAGTCGTTGTGAGGGATTGCTCTACGTTGAAGCCAGCGTTGGATGGGAGCAGCGGATATCGAACGGGAGGTCGGGCCGGTGGGAGAGGTGGGCTTCAGCCCACCGTTATTCGCTCTAAAAGGAAATGGGCTTTAGCCCTGGGCCTCTTGCTTGTTCAAAGACAAATGCCCAGGGCTAAAGCCCATTCATTTATGTGCCTCGAATCAGCGGGCTGAAGCCCGCTGCTCCCACCCATTTCGAGCTCCGCTCGAACGTCCCATGTCCCTCGGGGACATGGGGCACCCAGTGCATGGGTTATCTCGAACATCTCTAGGGCATCAGCACAAAGTTCTGGATCGCGATCTTTGAGCCTCCGCGAGCACGCTCTTTATCGGGAGCAATCACCAGTGTGATCTCGTCGAACTGGTAATGCCGTGCCGCTGCCGGTAGCTCGAAGCGCATGGATTCATGTACCGGTGGCCGCGTCAGGGAGATGTGTTTGGCCTGGCTTGAGGGAATCACGATGCTGCCGAGCGAAATCGCTTGCCGGTTTTTGAGCGAAGTATCCTTCAGCCGCACTTCGAGACGAATAATTCCGGGGCGTGCATCGCCGTTCAGCAGATCCACCCGCAGAGCATGGCAACAGTCCAGGCTGACGGGAGTGGGCAGAAGCTGGTGTGCCTCCATCTGCAGGGGATATTCATCCGTGGAGCGAACGTTGGCCTTGATGGGGTCGCCGTGCTGTACTCTGGCGTCTCGCCTTGGTTGCAGGTCAGGATGTTTGAAGTACCAGTAGACCCCGTCGAATGGAATCACGACCGGCTTGGCGATCGCTGCGGAGAAAGATGTTTGTTCACCTTTGGTCGGCGGCACAATGCGCGGATGCGGCTTTGGCGGCAGCATCAATATAACGCCGGAGTAGCCGCTGCTCGGGACGCCCGCCTGGATCGATTTGATGACCGGGGGCCGGATAGCGAGTAGCCCACTCAATGACTGCACACCATAGGCGCGCTGCAGAAAGGGCGTAAGCGCGGTCGCCAACAGGAAGAAGGCCGTCGCGGTCTGCACGAAGGCCGCTTTGGAGAAACGGCGGCGCTGACGGCGCAAACGATCGGGACGAACGATGGGATGACGCAGCAGCAGGATCAACAGACAGATGGAGAACAGGCCCGCGGCCATCCATGGGCTGCCGTTCATTAGAGATGCCGCACCCGCCTGTGCAGCAATAACGATGGCTACATATGGCAGGAGCGTCCGCCATAGCGGCTCAACTGTCTCGGCCTGGAAGAGCGGCCGGGAAGAGTACGGGATCCGGCTCTCAGGTTCGGATCTTTCAAAACGGTCATTCCACAGCGCGAGATAGATGATGGCATTCGCGCACGCCCAGGGCACGATACAGCAGAGCCAGAGCGAGTGTTCCGCATTCAATAGCGAGACCAGCGGCAGCCACACAATCGCGGCCCAGATATGCAGCATCAGCAGGCTGACCGGAGCATGCAGATACTCGCGGATCAGCCGCCAGATCGCCCAGACGGTCGCCAGGTGAATGCACGCGGCGATGGTGAGATCGATAGCCGCTCGCAGAAAGAGTTGAGCAACGCTGAGGCTTGGCCGCGACGGAGGCACCAGAATCAGTGTGACTGCGACGCTGGTGGCAAGAATGCTGCCGATGAGCGGCAGCAACATGGGCGATGAGATCTGGTTGGAGCGCGTGAACATCGGTGACCCCTCAAAACGGAAATCACGAGCGCCTTCCATCTTGCCTGTATTTTCGTGATTGCGAAAGTGCTTGAACAAGAAAAGGCCCGGCAACGAGCGCCGGGCCTTTTCTTGCATTGTTGTTCACTTGGTGGCCGGTTCAGGAGTTGGATTGCGCGGCAGCATCTCGGCGCGCGTGGCCGTGTTGTACACGAACCAGGCTTCAACCGCCGCTCCCTGCATGACATCGCCCTGCTGGACACGGTCGTAGAGATCCATATTGGAGTGGTGGGTGCGGGTACCGTACTCCAATGGATCCTGCATGAAGCCGTAGCCGTTGAGGCCGATCCAACTGAAGGAGGTGGAGTCGGTGCCGCCGGGCTCGCGGGTGGGCGGAGCGGTGGCGCCGATGACCGTAGTGATCTCGAGGTCCTTCAACGGAGCGATCCACTGCTCGAAGATTCCCCTGGTCAGCAGGTTACCGTTGGCGGAGATGCCGCGGAAGCGTCCGCTGCCCGAGTCGTCGTTGTAATACGCGTCGAGCTTCGCATACTCCGGCGTCAGCTTCATGGTGTCTCGCGGAGCGAAGTGCTGCTGGACATAAAACTTCGATCCCAGCAGTCCCTCCTCTTCCCCGCCCCACAAGGCGATGCGCACGGTGCGAGCCATCGGCTTGTGCAGCGAGGTGAGAATGCGGATGGCTTCAATGGCGACCGAAGATCCGGTGCCGTTGTCAGTGGCTCCGGTGCCTCCCTGCCAGGAGTCGAGGTGGCCGCCCAGCATCACAACCTCGTCGGACTTCGATGTGCCGGGAATCTCACCAACGACATTGAAGCCCATCTGGTTGTCCTTATAGGTAGTGGTCTCGATGTCGAAGGTCAGTTTAGGCATCATGCCATGCTGCAGCAGACGGACAACGCGGTTGTAGTGCTCCGGCGTGATAGCCACCATCGGTGGAGGAACGGGATCGTTCGGATCCTGTGATCCGCCCCAGGTTGCGAAGACTGTGCCGCCGTCGCCGTTGGTGCCGTAATTCACGGCGACCAGAGCGCCCTCATCGCTGAGGAACTTGCTGGTGTCGTTGCGCAGCTTCAGAGCAGCGTTGCGATCGACAGGCACAGGAGCCAGCCCGCGTGCAGGAGCTCCGCCGAACCCGCCCATGCGGGAAGGATCGGGAACACGCGTGCGGGCCGCGATCTCCTCGTCCGTAAGGCGATGCGCTTCGGCCTCGGTGTGCATGGCAACCACCTTGGGATCGGCAATGAGCACCACCTTGCCCTTCAGCTTGCCTTTGTATTTGGCGAAGTCGGCCTGCGAGTGGATCGGAGCAAGTATCGCCTCACCGGTCACGGGTCCGTTGGTTCCCGGAGTCCAGGCCAGCGGGAAGCCGATCAGAGGAGCGTAGTTAGGCTCTACCAGAGCGCCATAGAACTTCTTGTACTGCCAGGAGTTGCCGAAGGGACCCCAGGGCTCGAGGTGAACGTTCTTCAGCCCGTAGGATTCAAGCCGCTTTACGATCCACTCAGCAGCAGCGCGGTGGTTCGGAGATCCGTTGACGCGAGGACCATAGACATCACTTAGGTAGAAGAGATGCTCCATGACCTGCGAGTTATTGAAGGCCTGCCACTTGATCTGGTTCAGGACGCCGAGATCAATGGGCTCAGAAGACTGCTGGCCTGCCAGTGGCATTGCCACCAGCAGGCCAAGGGCGATGAGACTTCTTTTCATCGTCGTAACCACTTTCTTTAGAAGCTGAGCTTCGCAGCGAATTGGATGTTGAACGGCTCGCCGACGCCGAGACCCGGCGCCGAGGAGGCATTACGCGTGTTGGTAATCACACCGTAGGAGCTTGAGGTCGGCGTCACCGTTGGATTGGCGAAGTTATTCAGGTTGAAGACGTTGAAGATCTCCGCACGGAACTCGCTCATCACCCTTTCCGTTACCGGAGTGCGCTTGATCAACGAGAAGTCAACCGTATGGAAGATCGGTCCGGAGAAGGCATCGCGCCGCAGGTTGCCGTAGGTAAAGGATGCGGGTGTGCTGAATGTGGCACTCGCAGGCTTCAGATAACGGTAGGTACGACCTGTAGGACCATTCGCCTCCGGCTGGGTACCGCCTACATACGGACTTACACCGTTCCAGTTCGGACGGTTCTTCAGCTCGCCGGTTCCATCCACGTTGGTGGAGTATTGCGGGTTGATCGGCGTTCCTGAGGTGAACTGCGCCAGCGCATTCACCTGGTAGCCCTGTGTCAGGCGCTTCGCCTTATCCGTAAACTTCGGAATGTTGTAGTAGACGTAGCCGTTCAGAACGTGGCGGTTGTCGAAGGTGCTGGGACCGTAGTCAGCCTTCAGGTCGTAGCTGTTCATCGGCGTTGTATTGCTCGACGCATAGTCCAGCGACTTCGACCAGGTGTAGTTGAAGGTCGTGATCAAGCCCTTCCATGCTGCCTGCTTGATAGTGGTCTGCAGCGAGTGGAAGTTTGAGTTTGCGGCGAAGTTCAACTGGTTGATGGCCAGCAGCCTCTGCCCCGCAAATTTGGCAT
>JAEKKE010000661.1 GCA_019510535.1 Acidobacteriota bacterium | reverse complement strand
CCGCCGCCATTGCCGCAGCGGGCGTACCGGTCTTTGCCTGGAAGGGCGAGACCCTGGAAGAGTACTGGTGGTGTACGGATCAGGCGCTGAGCTTCCCCGGCGGCCTGGGACCGCAGCTTGTCGTCGATGACGGCGGCGACGTGACCCTGCTGATCCACAAGGGCTATGACCTGGAGAACGGCGACCGCTCATTTGTCGACTCCGAGAGCGGCAGCGAAGAAGAGCGCGTGATCAAGGCTCTGCTGAAGAAGGTTCTGGGTCTCCGAAGAGACGACCACCGGCGTTCACCGCCTGTACAAGATGATGGAGCAGGGCAAGCTGCTGGTGCCGGCCATCAACGTGAACGACTCCGTCACCAAGTCGAAGTTCGACAACCTCTACGGCTGCCGCGAGTCACTGGCGGACGGCATCAAGCGCGCCACCGATGTAATGGTGGCCGGCAAGGTTGCCGTGATCTGTCGAAGTTACGACCATCGAGGAGACCCTCGGACGCGGCGATATCTACGTCACCTGCACCGGCAATGTGGACATCATCACCTTCGAGCACATGGAACAGATGAAGGATCAGGCCATCGTCTGCAACATCGGCCACTTCGATAACGAGATCCAGATGGATCGTCTGAACGGCGCTGCCGGCGTCACCAAGCTGAACATCAAGCCGCAGGTCGATAAGTACACCTTCCCCTCCGGCAGCTCGATCTTCGTGCTCGCCGAGGGCCGCCTGGTGAACCTGGGTTGCGCAACCGGCCACCCCAGCTTCGTGATGTCGAACAGCTTCTCCAACCAGACGCTGGCGCAGCTCGACCTCTGGGAGAACAAGGACACCTACGAAGTTGGCGTGTATGTCCTGCCGAAGAAGCTGGACGAAGAAGTCGCCCGCCTGCACCTGGAGAAGATCGGCGTGAAGCTCACGACACTCTCGCAGAAGCAGGCTGACTACATCGGTGTTCCGGTAGAAGGCCCGTTCAAGGCAGAGCACTATCGGTACTAAGTTGGTTGAATGGTTGAATAGTTGAATAGTTGAATGGTGAAGCCCCTCGATGTACGAGGGGCTTTTCCATTTGCGAGATCGATCGCTACAACGGTTCAGTAGGATTGGGTGCCCCATGACCTGGGTCCCCAACGAGCTAGCTCGTTGGGGTGGTGTCTGGCGGCTTTATCGCCAGATGTGGGACTAGAGTCACCAACATCCTGCAAACCCACATCTCGGCTTTGCCGAGATATGGGGCACCCACCTGTGGGAGCACTCGTCTGCAGCGGTGAGAGCGAGGAAAGCGACTTCTTTATGACGGGGGATCTCCTTCAACGGCCGTGGCAGCGATGATGCGCCTGCACGGAGAGAGCAGACACAGGGAGATACGCCATGTTGCGAACTTTATTTTTCGCGCTGCAGCGCGACATCTGATGCGCTACTGAGTCGCCGTAGCGGAGTCGTAGTCGTTGGCCACAATCACGTTCAGCGCGGGAGTGGTGACAAGCTGGCGATCGAGGATCACGATGGTGCGTGCCGACCCCTGCGGATAGGCCGTCGCTGCTCCTGTGTAGAGCGTCGTGGTCGTGGTGGTGAGCGCCGTTCCGTTGCTGACGATGTAGAGCGTATACGTACCCACCGGGATGTTCAGATAGCCGGTATTGGTGCCGAAGCTAACGTTGCTCTGCAACGACGAGACGGCGGTGACAGCCGTCCCTGACGGGACCATGTAGATATCGATATTGCCGATCGCAGTCGACTGATCGAGGAAGCGGATGGCGATCTGACCCGAGGGAGCGG